>CAJKNS010000329.1 GCA_905201305.1 uncultured Eubacteriales bacterium | reverse complement strand
CATGGCAACATGCAGCGCGTTTTTTGCGTCTTTAAGAGTAGCATTGTATTGATTCGGGAAAAGAGGGAGAAGAGATGATAAAAGCCATTTTGAGACGAATGCCGCTGGTGCTGCTGCTCATGGTTCTGCTGGGAACCTATGCCTTTGCGGACTTTGGACCGAAGCCATCGGTGGTGGTGGAGTTTAAGAACGCAGGAGATCAGGAGTATTATGTCACTCTGGTGGCAAGGGAAGACAAGCTGGGCGGACCCTATCACCGAATCACAATCGCGGATCAGTCGGAGATTCAGAATCCGACGATATGGAACCGGCTGGTGGGCTATGAAGACCCGGACGGACTGATATTTGCAGGGAATGTACAGAAGCTCACAGGAGACGGAGCCTATGAGTGGAGCTATTATCCGCCGGAGGAATTCCGGATTCTCGTCTGTATCCCGAGCAACGGCTACGTTCAGGTCAGCAAGGAAATTCTGAGTCAGTATGCCTTTGACAGCTATTATCAGGTGGATTTTGACGATCTGCCGGAGAACTGGAACGGCGCCGTGGGAACCTTTCCGGTGACACGGAAATATAATGTCCTGTGGCAGGCAGGGGCATTCCTGCTGCGGCTGGCGGTAACGGTGGTGATCGAATGCCTGCTGGCGGTGTGCTTTGGCTTTACGAAAAAACGGCAGCTATGGCTGATTTTCGGCGTCAACTGCGCAACGCAATTGGCAATGAATCTTCTGATTTTGACCCAGGGCTCGGTGCATATATTTGTGTTTTATGTGATTCAATATGCCCTGGCGGAGCTTGGGGTGATGCTGGCAGAGGGACTGGTTTATTATCTGGCGCTGCCCAAGCTGGCGGACCCCAACGATACCCGGAAAAAGCATCCCATCTGGTATGCAGTGGTGGGAAATCTTTCGTCCTTTGTGCTGGGCTACTTCCTCTCCAACTGGTTCCCAATGCTATTTTCATGAGGCAATACCGCACAATTGCGTCTGCAACCTTCAGCGGATCTTTTACGCTGGAAA
>CAJKNS010000328.1 GCA_905201305.1 uncultured Eubacteriales bacterium | reverse complement strand
AGCCTGCGGAAAGGGTGGCTTCCACATCGGAGCCATAGTGGGGGTAAACATCCACAGCAAAATCCGCGCCCTCCTTTTTTGCGGCGTCAATGAGCTCGGATACCAGCGAGTAGCTGTAGGGACCGCCGGAGTCCTTGCAGCAGATGGAGACCTGACGCTCGGTGCAGTCCAGTCCTTCACCGACGCAGCCCATGTCCACGCTGATGGCGTCGGTTACGCCCTGGGGGAGGGAAGCGGCGCCGCCATGTCCAACCTCCTCATAGACGGTAATGTGGGCGTAGACCCGGCGCTGGGGCACGATACCGGTGTCATGAATATACTTTGCCAGTCCCAGCAGAATGCCCACGGACAGCTTGTCATCCAGAAAACGGCTCTTGATATAGCCGGAGGCTGTCACATGGGTTCGGGGATCGAAGCAGACAATGTCGCCGTTCATAATGCCCAGCTTTTCCACATCGGTACGGGTTTTTACGTCCTCATCCAGAACAACCTCAGTGGTGTCGAAGCTGCGCTGAGTTTTGGCATAGTCGCCGTTGACGTGGACGGAGGCGTTGATGAGCTGGAGGGTGCCCTCATAAACCCTGCCGTCACGGGTGTAGACTCTGACGTTTTCCGCTTCGCCGTTCTGCGCCTGCATACCGCCCAGCGCAGTGATCCGGAGCCGACCGTCGGGCTTGATCTGGGCTACCATGCCGCCAAGGGTATCGGTGTGTGCCTCCAGCATCAGGGCATGCTCGGCGTCCTCACCACCCAGACAGGCAAGGACGCCGCCCTTGGTGGTAATGTGCGCTTCACAGCCCAGCGCCTGGAATGCTTCTAAAACCCACTGGGCGGCTTTTTCCGTATAGCCGCTGGGACTGTCGATGGACAGGAGCTTTGTTGCCTGCTCCACGGCGAAATCGCGATAAATGGAATCCAGCATTGGAATCTCTCCTTATTTTTTGTGTTGCCCTTATTATATCAAAATGCCCGGGGAAATGAAAGCTGTGATGCAAATTCAAAAAAGTTTTGGGAGAAAAACGTTGCAAATGAAGGGATTTTGAAGGATGAAATAAAAAAGATCAAAAAAGACGAAAAAAGTGCTTGACAATTGGGGGTATCCTGAGTATAATAGCAACGTTCCTTGTGAGACATGGTTCCACACCGCTTCACAGAACAGCTTGGGAGCATAGCTCAGCTGGGAGAGCACCTGCCTTACAAGCAGGGGGTCACAGGTT
>CAJKNS010000327.1 GCA_905201305.1 uncultured Eubacteriales bacterium | reverse complement strand
CCGCCGCTGCCGCCTATACGGAGCTCATGGCAGCCCAGCTGGGACTTGGCTGTCTCTACAGCGGCTATTTCACCGCCTGCTGCGCCGGAAGCCGGGACATCCAAACCATGCTGGGACTAAAGGACAGCGAGCAGGTGGTCCGTTGTCTGGTGCTCGGTCATCCGGATGTCCAATTCCGCCGGACCGCTCCCAGAAAGCCCGTTTCCCTGACGGAGCTTTAACCCGTTGGCAGCGGCTCCCGATCCAGGTCTACATAGGCATAGGCACGGCGATAATAGCCCGTTTTCTCGTCCCGCACCACCGTCACCGGATGCCGCCGAAGCAGCTCCACAATGGGATAAGCGTCAATCCAGATTTCGTGGTCCGATTCCTTCTGGCTTTCATCGAACACCAGCTCGATGCCAAAGTGCAGGTGCACCACCTCGATATTGTTGGTGTTCTCCTTGTCCGAATAGCCGGTGCGACCCATATAGCCGATGATATCTCCGGCACTGACGGTATCCCCAACGCTGAGCTCCGGCGCAAAGGGCGCATCCTTCCGCAGATGGGCATAGTAATAATACCGCTTTTTGTCGAAGGAACGGATGCCAACCCGCCAGCCGCCATAGCGGTTCCAGCCCATCGCCTCCACCGTGCCCCCTTCTACCGCCGCAATCGGCGCACCCAGGGACCCCATCAGGTCATTGCCCAAATGCTTTCGCCGGTAACCAAAAATACGGCTGTTTCCAAAGTCCTGACAATGGGAAAAGCCCCAGCCTGCGGCAACCGGGCAAAATGCCTTCAGCCCATATTCGGCGGACCAGCTTCCATCCGCCTTTTGGATGGCATAGCTGCCCACCAGTCCGTCCAATACCGCGCCATAGGCTTCCCGGTAATAGCGATAATACTTCGCCTGTGTGCCAAGCAGCTGCTCCGGAGATGCATCTCCCTCCAGCTCCTTTGCCGCTGCACGAACCTGATTGACGCTGACCTTTCCGCTGCCGTTTCTGGTGGCAGCCAACGCCAGAATTTCCACCCAATCAAGGGGCTTTTCCTTCCCCTGAGATTCCATATCCAGCGCCATGGCAGTCTCCAGCGCCTCCACCGGCACGTCAAAATCTACCCAGTGTATATAATCCTCCGCTGCTGCTCCCTGGGTCAGCAGCAAGCAGGATAACAGCATTCCAACCATCCATTTACGGCACACGCATACCACCTCACGGTTAGCGTGTGCCGTTTTAATGGTTTTATGGCTGAGAAATTCTGTCTGCTGTAGGCGGGGTCTATGTAACATT
>CAJKNS010000326.1 GCA_905201305.1 uncultured Eubacteriales bacterium | reverse complement strand
GAGGCGTTTTTTTCCGATTTAATGGGCAGCCATCAGATTACAAAAGCGGAATACAACGCCGCCATTCAGGAATTCCATCTGGATTTTCCCTCGGACTGGTTTGCGGTACTGCTGATTCAGGTAGAGCCGGACGTTCAGGCGCTGTTGGGACCGGAAGCCTCCCCCAGTCAGGAAAGCCTTCGCTATGTGCGCTTTCTGGTAAGGAATGTGCTGGAGGAGCTGATTGGGGAGCATAACGTCTGCCATGTGATTACAGTACAGGGTCAGCTGGCTGCTCTGGTCAATTTTCGGGAAGCCCCGGAAGCCGCTATGACCTCCATTGCTGCCGCAGCGGAAAAGGCAGCCAATCTGTTTGAAAGCCATTACGATTCTATGGTCTGCTTTTCCATCAGCCGCTGCCATCAGGGCTATGACCAGATTCATGCCGCCTATCAGGAGGCGGACAGTCTGGTGCAGTACCGCACCATGGCAGGCGACGACAGCAAGGTCATTCAATATGATCAGAAAACCGAGACGCATATGATCAAGCAGCGGGTAGAACACTTTGAATTTGAACACGCGCTGGACAATTACATCCGTCAGGGGGATTACGAGGCGGCAAAAGCTCTGGTGCATCAAATGCTGGGAGCGGAATTCGGGCACGCCAAGCCCACGGTGCAGGTGTTTATGATCCGCGCCTACGGTCTGATTAACGACATTCTCCATGTGTTCGACAGTCTGGAGGAGTATTTTTCTCCGGAGTTTCTGGTGGAGCTTCAGGCAGGTCCCCGGATTATCCATGCCACCTCCCTGGCTGAGATTTCCCGGGAGCTGGACAGCATTTTTGACGAGATCATCCGCCGCCAGCAATCTCAGGAGCAGGAGCCTGCCTGGGTGCAGCGGGCGGTAGACTATATGGACTCCCATTTTACCGATCAAAATCTCAATGTCGCCGGTGTGGCAGACGCGGTGGGCATCAATCCCGTCTATCTCAGCCGCATGCTGAAAAAATACCGGAATCTCAAGCCCCTGGAATACATCCATCAAAAACGCATCGAAAAGGCAAAGCAGCTCTTGGGGCAGGGGGTCACCGTGAAGGATACGCTGCCTCAGGTGGGCTACAGCAGTGCCCTGACCATGAACCGGGCATTTCGCCGGTTTGAGGATACCACCCCCGGCGCCTTTTATCGGGAAAAATAAACACAAAGGGCGTCTCGCTAGGAGGCACCAGATAAGAAAACATTGAAAAAGTCAGTATAATCAATGTTTTTCATGGTGCAAACACGGTGCGAAGTCGAAACAATCAAATACTG
>CAJKNS010000325.1 GCA_905201305.1 uncultured Eubacteriales bacterium | reverse complement strand
TGCCTTTTTCCGACGCAAAATCTCTGGTTGAATCCTCGCCGCCAATTTGTGCGGTATTGCCTTAATCGAAAAAATGACAGCGGACCGGGAAACCGGTCCGCTGTTTTTTTGTCAGTGATGAAGGGTGATATCACCGCTGACCGTGGAGATATTCACATAATAATCTGACTTTGGCTGGAGCCCCTGAAGGTTTTGCTCTCCGCTGGTGGTGGAAATATTGCCGGCGGAATGGGCAGGGGAGCCGGTGAGATCCAGCTCCACATCTCCGGAGGTAGTGCCGATGGTGATGTCTCCGGAGATTATCGCATGACCGCTGAGATCGCCGCTGACCGAGGAGCAGGCGACAGCACGGTTCAGGGTGCAATCCTCCAGCTCCATTTCACCGGAGGTGGTTTCCAGACTGGTTTCGCCGGATACGGTGGTCTGCTCCAGGTCCATGTCTCCGGAGGCGGTGCCAAGGGTAAGGGACTCCGTCTGCACTTGGCTGAGATCCACTTCTCCGGAAACGGTAGCAACGGAGAGGTCAGCAGCTGAGATTCCGTTCAACTCTACATCGCCGGAGGCGGTGGTGATGTTCACAGACAAACCCTTGGGCAGCGCCACCTGGACGTCCGGCGTATCGGATTCATAGTGGAAGCCAAAATAGAACAGCTGGGAAGAACCGGAATCAACGTTTCGAGTAAAAATCAGCGTATTTTTTCTGTCAGAATTGACGCTCTGTTCGGTGTATGCCTGATAGGTTACGTCGTCCCGCTTGGAATAGCGAATGTGAATCTGCCCATCGTCGGAGGGACGGAGGACGATATCCTCGCTGCTCAGCCGGAATTCCAGCCGGTCAATTTCATCGGGAGAGAAGGTGAGGGTTTCCTGACCCTGGGGGGAGGACACAGCGGTGATGCGGGGAGAGACTCTGCCGGACAGCTCCCGAAAGCCGCCGCCAAGATAGCCTGCTGCGGTGACTGCACTGCCGCAGATACAGAGCACCACGCCCAGAATGACAAAGATTTTCGTAAACTTTTTCATGGGTTACTCCTTTCCGGTGAGCCGCTTCCAGCAAAATCTGTGGAATCGGGCAAACAAAAGAATCAGCCAAATGCTCAGGGGCAGCAGCAGCGCGCCAATGCCTGCGCAGACAAGGCAGCAGCCGCAGACAAAAATACGGGCAAAGCCGGATACCGGATCAAACATGGGAATCAGACTGAGAATAGAACCGGCAATTCCTGCCAGAATCATACTCCCTGCACTGACCACCAGGGCACCCAGTGTAACCCAAATTGTGATTTCAACGCCAATAAGCACGCACAATAGCGCCAGCCATAGGGGACTGAGCAGAATTGCCAGAGCAATGGCACTGCCGGACCAGC
>CAJKNS010000324.1 GCA_905201305.1 uncultured Eubacteriales bacterium | reverse complement strand
CGCATCGGTCATATTCCGCACCTGCGCGCGCCGAAGCAGCGCCTCTACCTCGGTGCCCAGGGTAGCTCCTAACAGAATCACCTGACTGGAATCCTGAAGTAGCGCCCGAATATCCTTGCCCTGGGGGAAAAAGTCCGTGCCCTTGAGCCGTCCATCCGGCAGCAGGTCAAACTGCCGCCAAACCGCCCGGGGACGTGCTGCCTTCATCATAACGTCCATGCAGCGATGAATTTCCTCCATGATATCCGCTGGGATTTCGCCGCCCTTATAGCCCAGGTACAAAAGCACCTCGTTTTCCTCTATGGCTGTCAATCTCGGCTCCATGGCATGTCCCCCCTTGTTTTGATACCATTATACTAGGAAAATCAAAAAATGCAATTCATATTCTTATTTTCCTATTGACATGGTATGTTTTATATGTTATTATAAGCCCACCAATTCAGTAGGAAATGAGGGATGCCCAATGAAATACACCCATTTTACTGTCTCCCTGTCACGATGTTGCCGCTGACCGGATCTCAAACAGCAAAACATCCACATGACATACATTATATATAAGGGAGATTATTCAAATGGCAATTTATCATTCTGTTACAGAGCTCATTGGTCATACCCCGCTGGTGGAGCTGACCGGTTATGAAAAGAAGCACAATGTTCCCGCTGAAATCGTCGCAAAGGTAGAGCTGTTTAATCCTGCCGGTTCCATCAAGGACCGGATCGCCGCCGCTATGCTGGAGGATGCCGAGGAAAAGGGCATCCTGAACAAGGACACGGTAATTATTGAGCCCACCTCCGGCAACACCGGCGTTGCTCTTGCAGCCTTTGCTGCCGCAAGGGGCTACCGGATCATCATCACCATGCCCGAAACCATGAGCGTGGAGCGCCGCCGGCTGATGGCAGCCTATGGTGCTGAGCTGGTGCTGACTCCCGGTCCCAAAATGGTGGACGCCATTGCCAAAGCCGACGAGCTGGCAAAAGAGATTCCCAACAGCTTTATTCCCGGACAGTTCACCAACCCTGCCAATCCCAAAAAGCACTACAACACCACCGGTCCGGAAATCTGGAAGGACGCAGAGGGCAAGGTAGATATCTTCGTTGCAGGCATCGGCACCGGCGGCACCCTGTCCGGCGCAGGTAAATATTTAAAGGAGCAAAATCCGGACATCCAGATCATCGGCATCGAGCCCACGGATTCTCCGGTGCTCACCCAGGGGCATCCCGGCGTCCATAAAATACAGGGCATTGGCGCGGGCTTTGTGCCGGACACGCTGGATACCTCCATTTATGACGAAATCATTGCAGTAAAAAATGAGGATGCATTCCAGGTGGGTCGTGAAATTGCACGCACCGATGGCATTCTGGTGGGCATTTCCTCCGGCGCTGCTCTTTGGGCAGCCACTCAGGTTG
>CAJKNS010000323.1 GCA_905201305.1 uncultured Eubacteriales bacterium | reverse complement strand
GATACGAAGCTTGCGACGACGCAATCCGCAGACGCATTTGTGCGGTGTTGCCTTAAATATCCGCCTGACTGGAGGTATACAATGAACGATTCCTATTTTCAGCGCAAGGGGAGTATTCCGTTTCTTCTGCGGAACACGGTCATCTGCGCGCTTTCCCTTTTGATTTGGGCAATTCTGATGCTGGTACTCAGCCGCATTTCGCTGCTGCTGGGTATCATTGCAGCACTGGCGGGCGGTGCGGCACTGACTCTGGCATTTCGGCGCTTTTATGCAAAAATCATTAAGCTGACCCTGGAGCTGGACCGCGCCTGCCGCACCCGGCTGCTGGAAAAGTATTTAAGTGGAGATGTACCCCCGGAAGGGGATCTTACCGATGCCATGCCCGGGCTGAGCAGCGAATATTTCGCCGTTTCCATGCTGCAATGCATTGACTTTTCCGGCTATCTGCCCCAGTGCGGTGACGAGCACATTCCCCCGACGGAATTCAAAAAGGTGGACAACTGGATGCGGGAAGCCATTGCCGCCCATTTGGAGCCTGTTTGCACCCCGTATTTTGTCCCCATGACCGACGGCATGATTACACTGATTAACCCCTCCCAAATTCAGGAAGACGTCATGGACGAAAGCTCCAGAGAGCAGATTGCCGCAGTATGTCAGGGTCTGTCCGGCGCCATTGAGGACCTGAAAAAGCACGGTCTGATTTGCGGCGCCGTGGTCAGCACCGTCTATCACGGTCGGGAAAACATCGTCAAGGCAAAGACGGAAGCCCAGGAGCTCACCTCCTATGCAGAGCTGATGGGCGACAGCAGCCCGGTGAAAAACGGCTACGATCACTCCGTGGTTCCCATGGACCTCAGCGACAAGCTGCTGCGGACTGATCTGGAGAAGAAATTCATGCAGGGCATTACCAACCGCAACTTCCCGCTGCTGGAAAAAACCATGGACAGCTTTGTGGATCTGGAGCTGCGGATTGCCCCCCGCTATCCTGATCTGGTAAAGCAGCATCTGGTTTCTCATATGGAGCAGATGCTTTCCGCCTTTTCCATTTCCGTGGTGGAATACGACGAGGCGGAGGCTCCGGTGGTGGCACAATACCGCGCCCTGCTGGAGCAGACCTCTGCCCAACAGCTTCGGGAGCATTGTCTGCGCCTGATTGCGGCATTGCAGGAGTATGTGGAATCCGGCAGCCGGGAGCATTCGGACAAGGTGGAGCGCGCCCTTTGTTATATTGAGGAGAACTATGCCGATCCCGGCATCTGTGCAGACCGGATCGGCGATGCATTGGGTCTGTCCGCATCCTATGTCAGCCGGCTGCTGCGGCAAAACACCGGCATGGGCGTTGTGGACTATATCCATGCTGCCCGGCTGAAAAAGGCAAAGGAGCTGCTGGCATCCACGGACCTATCGGTAGACGACA
>CAJKNS010000322.1 GCA_905201305.1 uncultured Eubacteriales bacterium | reverse complement strand
TGCCACTGCGGATGCAGCCGGTATCAATGTGACCCGGTATAAGTATCTTGCCACCTGCCTGGGCGGCGGCATCTGCGGACTGGGCGGACTGTACTTCACCATGGTCTCTGCGGGCGGCAACTGGTCCTCCGGCGCTATGGACGGCAAGGGCTGGCTGGCAGTGGCACTGGTGATCTTCGCACTGTGGAAGCCTCTTCGTGCGGTTTGGGGTTCGGTGCTCTTTGGCGCGCTGATGATTATGTACATGCGCGTGACCCAACTGGGAATTCCCACAGAAATCTACAAGATTCTCCCCTATGTGGTGACAGTCATTGTGCTCATCAGCATTTCCATTCGCCAGAAGCGGGAAAATCAGCCTCCGGCAAGTCTGGGCAATGCCTACTTCCGGGAGGAACGGTAACAATAAAAGGTGCGCTGCAATGTATTTTGCGGCGCACCTTCTTTATATCATATCGGGAATTGGGGCTTCCTCCAGCGCCCGGAAGTAATCCACAAGCGCACCCAGCAGCAGGCTTTCCTTTCGCTCCGGAGATTCCGGGGGCAGCAGCGCATAGAGCGTCCGGGTAAAATGGACGCCGCCAAGATGGCACAGCCGAACCTTCTGCGGGTCCGGACGGGGCCAGGTTTTTGCAGGCCAAAACGCGGCACCATCTCCCTGCAGGACCAGCTGACGCAGGGTTTCGTCGTTTGAGGTGACGGCAAGCACCTCTGCCACCAATGGCCGGGATAGAATTTCCCGCTGAATGCTCTGTCGGAGGGCGCTTCCCTCCTTGGGCAAAATCAGCGGCAGTCCCTCCAGAGACAGCACATTGGGTACTTGGGGAATTCCCATGGAGACAGGAACCGCCAGCAGAATTTCCTCCTCCAGCAGTCGAACGCTGTCCTCCTCCCGCCCGGAGGGAGAGGAAGAGATGCTGAGATCACAGTCGTCAATCCAGCTTTCGTCGGTGAGAATCACCTCTGCCTGGGGATCGATTTGGAAAAAACGATGGAGAAAGCCTCCCATCACTGCCGCAGCAGCCCCTACGTTGATTCGGTATTGCTGCCGAGGCAGATGACGGGATTTCACGAATTCCGGCAAACGGCGCACTGCGGTGAGGATTGGGCGAACCTGCTGTAAGAATTCCTTTCCGGCGGGATTCAGCACCAGATGAATGCCCTGTCGGTCAAACAGCGGAAGCTCCAGCTCCCGTTCCAGCCGCAGAATGGACTTGCTGACCGTGGATTGGGACACCATTGCCTCTGCTGCGGCTTTGGCGGTGGAGCCGTTTTCAGCCACCAATACGAAGTATTGCATTTGCGTCAGGTCCATAGGGACGCCTCCTCGGAAAAAATGTGGATACAAGTATCCTATCACAATCCCGCGGCAAAGTCAAAATCCACAATCTACTTCCATTTTCAAAACAATCGTTGCAATTCGAAGCATATTGGGAGTATAATAATGGCTGCTGAATGAGCCGCATAGCGGCTGATTTGTGCGGCTG
>CAJKNS010000321.1 GCA_905201305.1 uncultured Eubacteriales bacterium | reverse complement strand
GCCTGCCGGAGTTGCGCACTTTCTGGAGCACAAGATGTTTGACATGCCCGACGGCAATGCCCTTCAGAAGCTGTCGCAGACCGGCGCAAGCCCCAATGCCTTTACCAGCTATAACATCACGGCATATCATTTCTCCTGCACCTCAGAGTTTGAGGAGAATTTCCGCACCCTGCTCCAGTTTGTATCCCAGGGCTATTTTACCCAGGAGAGCGTGGAGAAGGAGCGTGGGATCATTGCCCAGGAGATCAAGATGTATGCGGACAACCCCGGCTCTCGGGTGGACGAAAATCTGTTCCGCGCTATGTATCAGCATCATCCCATTCGGGTGCCTGTTGCGGGAACGGTGGAGAGCATTCAGGATATCACTGCCGAAACCCTTCAGAACTGCCATCGGGCGTTTTATAATCCTTCCAATATGGTGCTGTGCGTGGTAGGCGACGTGGACCCCCAGGTGATTCGGGAAACCGCGATGGAGATTTTGCCTAAGGAGCCCGGCGGTGCATCGGACCGGGATTATGGCGAGAAGGAGCCCCGGGCACCCTTTATGCATACCATTACCCAGGAGATGGAGGTTTCCATGCCTATGTTCTCTGTGGGCTTTAAGGGCGCAGAGATTCCCAGAGGAGCCCAGCGCCTGCGTCAGGAGATCATTGGCGATCTGGCGGGAGAGATCCTGTGCGGCGAAAGCTCCGGTCTGTATCAGTCGCTGTATGAAAGCGGTCTGATCGACCCCGGCTTTGGGGTCAGCTACAGCCTGGTGCGGGAGCTGTCCATGCTTTGCCTGGGCGGCGACAGCATGGATCCTCAGGCGGTGCTGGATGCGGTGCTGGAGGAAGCAAAGAGAATCGTCAGGGAAGGCGTGGACGAGGCGCTGTTCCTGCGGCTGAAGCGTTCGGCAGTGGGGCGCAGAATTCGCGGTCTTGACAGCTTTGAGGGGCTGTGCTACCGTCTGGCGCTGTCTGATTTTGACGGCTATGACTATTTTACGTTCCCGGAGCTGTATGAATCCATTACGGCAGAGGATGTTCGGCAGCTGATTGCCCGGGAGGTAACTCCGGAGCAGGCGGTCCTGTCGGTGATCCTGCCCAAAACCAGGGAGGAATAACTATGTACGAAACCATATCTTTTCCAGGACTGGGGCTGAGCTTCAACCCCTCCAGAGTAGCGTTTTCCATTGGCAGTAAGCCCATCTACTGGTACGGCATCATCATTGCTGTGGGCTTTCTGCTGGCGGTGTATTATGCCATGAAGCGGGCGGATCAGTTCGGTCTGACCCAGGATAATATCATCGATATGCTGATTTGCACCGTTCCCCTTGCGATTATTGGCGCCCGGGCGTATTATTGCCTGTTTTCCTGGAACCTCTACAAGGATGACCCCATCCGGGTCCTCTACATATGGGAGGGCGGACTGGCGATTTACGGCGGCGTCATCGGCGCGGTGATCGGTCTGTTCCTTTACACCAAGGTGAAAAAGGTAAAAACCGCCGCCATGCTGGATATCGGCGGTCT
>CAJKNS010000320.1 GCA_905201305.1 uncultured Eubacteriales bacterium | reverse complement strand
AGAGAAGCATAAGTGAGAATTTGACAGCGCAGCGGCTGGGACTGCTGCGCTGTTCTTTTTAAGAGGTTCGTAAATCCGTAAAACAAAAAAAAGCGCGCTGCAACCATTCCGTTGCAGCGCGCCATTTTGCCCCTATTTCCGGCTCAGGATAATAATCGCCCGCAGGGCGCTTTCACTGAGGTCCAGCACCAGATTCTCCCCTTCGCCGGCTTTGCCCTTCAGGGTTCCGGCTGCAATCAGCGGGTCGATTTCCGCACGGTAATCGTCCGGCAGCTGGGACAGCAGGTGATAAAAGCGCTCCAAAGGCTGGAGCCGACCGTCGGTGCCAAGCCCCACAACCATGCCCGTCTCCATGGCGCCGTCCGCGCCCAGATAGTAGGTGTCGCCGTTCCCCGAAACCTTCCAGCAGTTTTCCTCCATATAGCCCTCCTCGCCAAAATAGTACCATTTCTCCTTGATTTTCGCCCAGCGGGACTTGTAATAGGAGTTGCCGGTGTCCGCGTACCACCAGCCGGTTTTGTCCTTATGCCAACCGGGCGTATATTTATTTGTAGTATTTTCAAGCAGCGAGGTGTCCTTCAGGATATTGGCGTCGAATCTGCCGGAAATGCCGGAGATGGTATGGGAACTACTGTACTGCCAGATGGCATAGTCCGACACGCCGGGAGCCGAGGCGTACTGGGCAAACCACAGCACATAGTCCCCTACCCTGCTTTTATCCACAAAGCGCCGGGCATAATCCAGATTATAGTAGACGCCGGGGGTATAGCCTGCCGATTTGATCGTCTCGCAGAACGCAACCGTGTGGGCATTGAACGCCTCCTTGCCCAGGGTGACGCCCTGCTTTTTGGCGTAGTCCACGGTGTCGTACTCAAAATCGTAAAAAACGGGGAGAAGAATTTTACCCCAATATGGCTTCAAAAGTGAGAGCACAAATTCTCCCTCTTTTTTGGCGCCTGCGGCGTCCAAAGCGTAGGAAAAGTGATAGACCCCCACGGGGATGTTCTGCGCCAGCGCCCCCTGGATGTTCTTCTCGAAGTAATTGTCCACATGGGAGACACCATAGCCCGTGCGGATGATGGCAAACTGCACGCCGGACGCCTTGATCTTCGCCCAGTCCAGGGCGCCGTTGTGTTCAGATACGTCAATACCAAGTATACTCAATGGGATTCCTCCTGCTCGTCTGCCCCGGGTTCCCCCGCGGCGTTGATGGATTTCAGACTGATTTTCAGGATTTTAATGAGCCAACCCGGGATGTTTGCCCCCAGCTTCACGGTGTTTTCCAGAATGGAACCGGCTTCCGTGAGGATGTACCAGCTCAGGGTCAGGGGCATCAGCAGCCCGGTCCAGGTGATGCCCAGCCGGAGCTGCTGCCCCACCAGGTAGATGACGCCATCCGTCAGCGCCGCCGCCAGCACCGCAAGGACCGTTCCGGCTTTGTGCCAGAGTCCGGACCGGGCGGTTTCACTGGACCATTCGTGGTTTTTCATGGCGGCAAGGGTGCCGGACAGGTAGTCGATGCCCATGGCGACGACCCAGATCAGGGAC
>CAJKNS010000319.1 GCA_905201305.1 uncultured Eubacteriales bacterium | reverse complement strand
TCATTATATCATAATTTGGCTTCGTTTTGCTTTTTTGTGCGGTATTGCCTTAAAGGAACGCTGGACGGGCTTACTTTCCGGCGAACCGGTACCTGATCCGGACGATGAATGCCAGGAGCTGCCCACCCAAAAGCTTCGCTGCCGGGCTGGCAGCAGTACCTTCTGGGTCACCTGGGATCATCAGCTGCGGCCCTGCGGCATGATGACCGAGCCATCTGTTGACCTCTCTGGCATCTCTTTTGCAGAGGGCTGGGAGCGCATTCACCGGCTGCGGGAGGAGATTATGGTACCCGCAAAATGCACAGCCTGCCCGGTACGGAATGCCTGCGATCAGTGTGCGGCGGTGTGCTATGCGGAGAGCGGCTCCTATACGACAGTGCCGGAATTTATGTGCCAAATGACAGAGGCATATCTCGCACGAATCAGGAAGCAACTTGCTGACGTGTAAAATTATACCTGCATGAAATATTGACAGAGAATTGCATGATGTGATAAAATATAACATTGCAGATTGTAGAATTTCGGGATAAAAAGAGAGGCGGTTGGTGCGCGTGGATACCCTGCGAAAAATACGCAAGAAGATCAGATCCGGCGCACTGCGGGAGTTTTACCACGAAGCCCTGTGGGTATGGGGATACATCCGCCGCTACCGTCTTGCCGTGGGGATTTACATCCTTCTGGGGTTGCTGTCCACCCTGATGGGGCTGGGGACCTCGGTTGCCTCCAAGTATCTGATCGATGCGGTGACCGGCTATAAAACCGGGACCATTGGCGCGGCTGCGGCTGCCATGGCGGGAATGCTGGTGCTGGGGATTGTACTGCGCAGTGTCAGCAGCCTGGTGGGCGCAAAAAACAGCGTCTATATTCGAAACGAAATTCAGGCGGAAATTTATGGCGCGGTATTGAACACAGCTTGGGAACCGCTGGAGGATTATCGCCCCGGCGATCTCCTCAGCCGCTTGACCTCTGACGTGGATACGGTGTCAGCCAGTGTGACCAGCTTTGCGCCGGGGCTGATTTCCGGTCTGGCGCAGTTTTTTGGCGCGCTGATTATCATGTTTTATTTCGATCCCACCATGGCGCTGATTGCACTGATTGCGGTGCCGGTTTCCGCGCTGCTGTCCCGCGTATTGGTTGGACGGATGCGGCAGCACAATCGGAAGATGAAGGCAATTTCCAGCGACGTTATGTCCTTTTATGAGGATTCTCTGACCAATATCACCAGCATTAAGGCGTTTCATATCACCGGGCTGTTTTTTGAAAAAATGCGCGGACTGCAGCAGCGGTATCAGAAGGAGTTTCTGGACTACAACCGGTTTTCCGTGCGCACGTCGATTTTCCTGTCTCTGGTGGGAACGGCGGTGTCGGCTGGATGCTTTGGCTGGGGTGTATTTCGGCTGTGGAGCGGCGCGATTACCTATGGCTCGCTGACCATGTTTTTGCAGCTGGCATCTTCGCTCAGCTCATCCTTTTCTGCCTTGATTGGACTGGTGGGGTCCGCAATCTCCATTTCTACCTCGGCAGGGCGAATTATGGCGGTGGTACAGCTGCCGGCGGA
>CAJKNS010000318.1 GCA_905201305.1 uncultured Eubacteriales bacterium | reverse complement strand
TTTCCGCAGCCAACCTCCAGCCGAAGCTCCCGGGCATCGGGATACAGCTTACGCCATTTGCCCCGAAGTTCCTCCGGATTGCGAATCCAGATGTCGGAGCATGCCTCCATCCGGGGCACCAGGTTGGGCTTTTTACGCATTCGCATAAAACTACCTCTTTCTTCCGGTCAGCAAAAGGAGCGACCGGCAGGAATTTTCATATCAGCTGTACCAAAATGGTACAATCAAGGTCATTATATCAAATTGACCGGGGAACGTAAAGCCGGGAGCGCATAATTTTCAGAAGCCGACACTATGAGCCTCAGGATTATCAGGGAAAGAATCGAAAGAGATACCAAACAGGAGATGTACCGGGCGCGTACATCTCCTGTTTGGTGTTATTCTGTATTAGCCCAGAATTCCCGTGGACTGGAGGAACAGAATCAGCATCATAATCGGCGCGATATAGCGAATCACCACGATATAGACCCGCTTCCGGCGGAAGGCATAACCGCCCAGCTCCATCTCGCCGATGACATATTCCGGTGTTTTCACCCAGCCGATGAGAATGGTGGAAAGCAGGGCGATCAGGGGCATCATAACACTGTTGCTGATGTAGTCCATAATGTCCAGCAGCTGTGCGGTGGAGCCGTTGGGCAGCTGTACTTCAAAGTAGAAGATGCTGTAGCCCACAGCAATTACTGCGGAGGCAGCCAGATAGATCACAGAAAGAATCAGCACGGTCTTTTTCCGATCCTTATGGAAAATCTCCATGCAGTTGGCGGTGATGGATTCCAGCACGGAAATGCAGGAGGTCAGGGTGGCAAAAATGGCGCTGATGAAGAACAGCGCGCCCACAACAATGCCTGCGGCGCCCATGGCGGCAAATACCTTGGGCAGGGACACAAACATCAGGCTGGGACCTGCGCCCATGCCGTCGGTGCCGGAAAATACAAACACCGCGGGGATAATCATTGCACCAGCCAAAAGGGCAACACCGGTATCGAAAAACTCAATCTGATTGACCGCCTTGTTGAGGTTCACGTCCTTCTTTACATAGGAGCCATAGGTAATCATAATGCCCATGGAAACGCTGAGGGAGAAGAACAGCTGGCTCATGGCGTCCAGCAGAATCTGCAAAAAGCGTCCGATGGTCAGCCCCTCCACATGAGGCGTGATGTAGTAGAGAAAGCCCTGAAGCCCGGTGCGAACGGCGCCGGTTTCATCGGTACGGCGCAGGGTCAGAGAGTAGATGGCAATGACCACCACCAGCACCAGCAGCACAGGCATCATAAACTTGGACACCTTTTCAATGCCGCCCTGCACGCCGTTATAGACAATAAAGGCAGTGACGCCCATAAACAGCAGCGCAAAAATCACCGGAGATACCGGCGAGGTGATAAACGAGGTGAAATAATTGTCCTGAGCGGCACTCTGCGCCTGACCGGTGAGGTAGACCACGGCGTATTTGGTGATCCAGCCGCCGATCACGGCATAATAGGTCATGATCAGCACCGGCACCAGGAACGTCAGAATGCCCAGGAATTTCCACCGGGGCCGCATTTCTGTGTACGCGCCGATGGCGCTCTTG
>CAJKNS010000317.1 GCA_905201305.1 uncultured Eubacteriales bacterium | reverse complement strand
ATATGAGCTACCGCGCCCAGGTTCCCGGTCAGCTGCTGTCTCCGCTCTCCAACTTCCGTACCGATGAGTTCGGCGGCAGCTTTGAGAACCGCTGCCGGTTCCCGCTGCTGATGCTGGAGGAGATCAAGAAGGTTGCGGGCAACGATATGCTCATTGAGATTCAGTTTTCCGCAGAGGAGCCCGAGGGCGGCTACACCATGGAAGAGGGCATCGAGTTCCTGAAGAAGGCGCAGAAGTATGTGGATATCGTCCAGGTTCGCGCGGCAGACGGCGACTATAACCCTCCCATTCCCTTTGAATTGAATCCCGTGCCGTTCCTGGCGCTGACGGAACGAATCAAGAAGGAGAATCTGGACTTCGTAGTTTCCAATGTTGGCGGCTGGTTCTATCCGGAGATGGCGGAAAAAGCCATTGCGGAAGGAAAGCTGGATATGGTTGCCATGGCACGTGCATGGATTTCCAACCCCAACTACGGCGATCTGCTCTATGAAAACCGTGCCGATGATCTGGTGCCCTGCCTCCGGTGCAACAAATGTCATGGTCGGGGCAAGAACGACATCATGACCACCTGCTGCTCCGTGAACCCCAAGTTTGGCTTTGAGGTGGTGGATCGGTTCCTCCAGAAGGAGCCCGGTAAGAGCAAGCAGATTGCGGTGATTGGCGGCGGTCCCGGCGGCATGCGGACAGCGCTGTATCTGGCGGACCGTGGACATCAGGTTACCATCTATGAGAAGGAGGACAAGCTGGGCGGCGCCATTAAGCACGCGGACTATGTTCCCTTTAAGTGGACCTTGAAGGACTACAAGAACTACCTGATTCATCAGGTGGAAAAGAAGGGCATCCATGTGGTGCTGAATACCACCGCAACGCCGGAGATGGTGGAGGATCGGTATGATGCCGTGATTGCCGCGGTGGGCGCACAGCCTGTGATCCCGCCCATTCCCGGTGCAAAGGGCGAGAATGTGACCGTTGCCACCGATGCCATTATGCATTCCGAGAAGATCGGTCAGAACGTTGTGGTCATTGGCGGCGGCGAGGTCGGTGTGGAAACCGGCATGTTCCTGGCACAGCAGGGCAAAAACGTTACGGTCATTGAAATGCGGGACCAGCTGGCGGCAGACACCACCGTGATGCACTACCGTTCCATGTTCACCGATGCCTGGGAGGCAATTCCCACCTTCCATTATGTGCTGAATGCTACCGCCAAGGAAATTGCGGCGGATCATGTGACCTATACGGACAAGGATGGCGTGGAACACGACCTGCCTGCGGAGTCCGTCATTCTCTCTGTTGGCATGCGCAGTAAGACGGACGAAGCCCTCAGCTTCTATGGCACCAACCCCGGCTTCTATATGGTGGGCGATTGCCGGAAACCTGGCACCATCCAGACCACCAACCGCAGCGCCTATGTGACTGCAAGCAACATCTAAATATAACGCAAGCGAACAAAAGACCTGCCGGAGCAATCCGGCAGGTCTTTCGCATGGGGCGTGTTGGTGGTTATAAGGATTGGAGAATGTTAGGGCAATACCGCACAAAAAAGCAAAACGAAGCCAAATTATGATATAATGAACGCAT
>CAJKNS010000316.1 GCA_905201305.1 uncultured Eubacteriales bacterium | reverse complement strand
ATCCCCTTGGGGGACTCCTCCTTTCCCCCCACAAATCCGCCGCGAAAATTTGAAATACACAAAGAATTCCTACATTTTCGCAGCAAATTTGTGATGCAGAATTCCTCGCCAAATCTCCTTGCCGAATTATGCGATATTGCCTTAATTATATTCCCGGAACGTGCTGTTGTCAACAGAATCTATATATTTCCCATATGATTTATATGTTGAAATACAAGCTGTCAGAATGAGCTATGTTTCCTTCCACGCTTTCGTCTCCCAATGATAGCGCACCGTCCCTGCCACTGCCTGAAATACCACCGGATAAATCAGCGACAGCACCGCAGACAGAAAGCTCAGCGCAATGATACGAAATGCCGGAATGCCCAATGCGATTGTCTCCGGCTCCTTGGTAAACAGCCGAATCATTGCCCCCGGAATGCCCTCAAAGCATATTACACCCGCCAGCATCAGCACCGCTGCAATGCCTGCCGATTCCCAAATGATTCTTTTGCACCGCCGGTACAGTCCCCGGGCATAGTTATAGCTGAGCACCGGCATAATGCAGGTCTGCAATGCAAGCAGCGGAATAAAGAAAAAGGTTTGCAGCTTTCTTTCCATCGTTGGCAAGCTGCTGTGCCATCCGTGCCCCAACGCCTGTGCCGGTACCCACCGCAATGGCAGTGATGCACAGCTGCGCCGGAAAAATAGCAGACAGCGCCGTTAAAACCATCCGCCGACAGCCGCCCCACGAAATAGCTGTCCACCATATTATAAAGCGCTTGAATTAGCTGAGAAAACATCACCGGCGGCGCCAGCCGAAGCAGGATTCGCCCAATTTTCTCCCGCTCGAACAGCTCCGTTCCCTGGATACTCTGGTGTATGGATTTCATTACAATTGATCCCCCATTTGTCTCTTTTCATTTTTGCCGGGCTATTGTATAATGTGAGAGAATATGTTGCAAGTTCATATTTGTCATATCATACATGACAGTTTAGAATGGATGGATACAAATGGCTGTGGGAATGAACCGATACACCGTTTTTTTAAAGGCAGCAGAGCTTGGCAGTCTCACCCGGGCGGCACAGGCGCTGCACTATACCCAGTCCGGCGTCAGTCATGCCATCGCCGCTTTGGCGCAGGAGGTGGGCACGGCGCTGTTTCTGCGCACCGGCTACGGTGTTACCCTCACCCACGCCGGTCAACAGCTGCTCCCGGCGATTCGTCAGCTGGAAAATGCGCGGCTGGGGCTGGAGCAGACCATATCTCAGCTCAGCAGCGCCGTGTCCGGGACCCTGCGTTTGGGCACCATCAGCAACGTATCGGCTGGCTTCCGGAAATCATCACCCGATTTGAGCGGCTTTATCCCCAGGTGGAAATTGCACCGCGAGACGGAGAATACGGCGCTGTGCCCCAGTGGATCGAGGATGGTCAGGTGGATTGCGGCTTTCTCACCGCACCGGTGGCAGCTCCCCTTTATTTTCAGCCCATGAAGCGTGACCCCATGCTGGTGGTGCTCCCGCTGGGGCACCGGCTTGCCCCGCAGGACCGGGTTACATTGGAGGACCTGACAGACGAACCGATTCTCATGGAAACGGAAAACTGGGAATGGGACATGCGCACCGCCTTTGGAGCTTT
>CAJKNS010000315.1 GCA_905201305.1 uncultured Eubacteriales bacterium | reverse complement strand
CCCCCCCTGCCAGTCTGAGTTTACATAAAATCCATCACAGCAGCATTGCCTTGGAAAATGCATCCCGCATGCCCCGCTGGATATTGCCGTCCCGGTTGGCGTCGCCGATCACATAGAACTTGGGCACAATACCGGCAAAGGAAAGCGCCTCGTCCACATTGGGATTCATGCCGCCGGAGATAATTACGCTGTCGCCGGATACGGTTTTCTCCTCGCCATCCTGAATATAGGTGACGGTGCTGCCCTCCACCTTAATGGTAGTAGCGTTCAGAATGCCCTTGATGCCCTCATACTTCTCCCATGCGGGTGCCATATGAGTTCTGCCGTCGGGCTCCGTCTTGATCCATGCCATGGTAATGTAATGGAGGTGGCTGGCATCCTTGGCAAGCTCGTCCTGACGGGTGAGCAGGGTGACGTCATGACCGTTCTCCGCCAGATACATGGCAGTCTCAATGGCGGTTTCGCTGCCGCCTATGCAGACCACATGATGTCCCAGCTCTTTTTCATGACCATAAACGTCCAGGCAGACCTTATACTCGGGCTTAACGTTGCCGTTTTCGTCCCGCAGTCCTTCGATTCTGGGCACGTTGGGCGTAGCACCGGTGGCTGCCAGCACGGCATCAAAGCCGCCTGCACTCAGCTTCTGGGGGGTAGCCTCGGTGTTCATCAGCACCTTGACGCCAACTTGACCCATCCGACGAATCAGATAGTTCTTAAAGTCTCTCAGAGGCCACTTGAAGCTGGAAAAGTCGCTGTGAATCAGCTGACCGCCCAGATAATCGGTCTTCTCAAACAGGGTGACATCATGTCCCCGCTCCGCTGCCACAATGGCTGCCTTCATGCCAACAGGACCGCCGCCGATGACCGCTACCTTCTTGGGAGTGGTCTCTGCGTCTACCATCTTGCCAACCTTGTGGGCAATGCCCTGAATGGGGTTCACGGAGCAGAAGGTCATGTAGGGCGCCGACATGGTGCCGTGGCACTTGTTGCACCACAGACAGGGAACCACATCCTCGCCCCGCCCCTCATAGAGCTTCTTGCCATACTCGGGATCGCACATAAATGCCCGCGCCATGCCGATCATGTCGCACTTGCCCTCTTTGATATAGGCATTGATCTCTTCGGGGTCCTGGAAGCCGCCCACCGGCTCGGTGAGAATCTTACATCCTGCCGCTTTGATTGCCTGAGAGTAGCGAATGGTTTCGTGCTCGCCCTTCTGGAACGTAAAGCCCGTGGGATGGGACTTGGTCATATCGCATTCCCGCAGCTGGAGAATGTCCGCCACGTCCTCGATGCACTTGGCAAATTCAATGGTATCCTCCAGAGTATAGCCCTTTGCGCCGCCCACATAACCGTTGGGCTGCTCGCCTGCCACGCACAGCTCCACAATAAAGCTCTTGCCAAAGCGCTTTTTCACTGCTTCCAGCGTCTCGTGAAGGAAGCGCACCCGGTTCTCCATGGATCCGCCGTATTCATCGGTACGGAGGTTGGGATACAGCAGCATTTCCACACGCATGGCAACGCCGTCATAGCCAAAGTCGCGAAACAGCTGGAGCTTCTGGAGGAATGTCTCGATGACCTCGGGCATCATCTCTTTGGGCAGCATCTTTACCGGCTTT
>CAJKNS010000314.1 GCA_905201305.1 uncultured Eubacteriales bacterium | reverse complement strand
CCCAGGGACAGGTGTACCACCTCCTGCTCCGGCGTCAGACCGGGCTCCAGGATTTCATCGGTGTTGGAGGGCTCCACCTGAAAGGTCAGCCCCATTTTCTCCAGCAGCTCTGCCCGTCTGGGCGAGCCGGATGCTAAAATTAGTTTCATTTGGAATTCCTCCGTTTTTGGGTTATTCTACGCCGCGGACATACAGTCCTCTGGTGGAAACACCGGGGTCAAAGCTTCCGCCCCGGGTATAATCGTTCAAAATGGCGTCTACCTGCTGGGGTGTCTCTGTGGTAAAGCTCAGCCGAAGCCCCCACAGTCCCAGTCCCCGCAGGGATTGCAGCTTGTCCGCCCAATAGAGCTTTTTGCTGTTGAGCAGCTGGCTGCGGCAGGTGTCTCCATCCCGGAGCACCGGGAATCGGCTTCCGGTCCGGTCCACCAAATTGGTTTTGGTGCTGCCGCAAATACAGGTGTCCGCCCTGCCGTGGATGATGCAATTTTCCGTAATCATCAGGGGCAGTCTGCCATAGGCAATGAGCTCCGTGGGCACCGGCTTGGACAAATCCCGCAGCTGCGGCAACGTCAGCTCAAAGGACGCCGTCAGCGCAGAAAGTCCCATAGCTGCATACCAGTTGGCGCTGCCGGAATTGAATACATTCAATCCAAAATCGCCCCGCGCCTGGAACCCAACCCGCTGCACCGGGTCAATCATGCCGATATTGCCCACCAGCACTTCATTCACGCCCAAAAGCCGCGCCTGAGACAGCCGGGTGAGCACTGTGGACCACTCGCTGTCCCAAATGACCCGGGGAAGCACCGCACAGACCCGAAATGCGCCGCAAACCGCCTGTGCCATGGCATCGGAGGGATGCAGCAAATGCAGCGGCACATACAAAATCTCCGGATGCAGGTCGATGAGTCCTCGGGTCACCTGATCGAAGGACTGAATCTGCACCGTATACACCGGCGCGGCATTGCCGCCCGGATAGACCTGGGGCTGCACAAAGCCGCCCTCCCGTCTGGTCAAAATCTGCCCGCGGACCGCAGACAGCATGGAAAGCGCATCCCGGCGAAGTCCGTTGATGGCGGACGCCGCCAATGTCAGTCCAGGGGTCAGCTCCACCTGAACGTTCTCTACATAATAAGGAGTGCCGCCGGTTTTGCACAGCCGCTGGGTCAAGGCTTCCGCTGTCAGGGGTACATTCCGCGCCGTCTCCGGCACCGGTCCCTGTACCGACAGGGTATGCCCCTCCTGATCCCAGACATGCAGCATGGACGCCATGCCGGGATAGAGCTGAATCCGGAACCACACCGGCACCCGCTGGTTCTCGGCATTTTCATAGGTTGCCCGTGCCCGTGCCATGAGGCTGCGGTCCGGTGCTTCCTCCTGCCGGGTGCCGAACATATGGGTGCCCTTTTGTCCGGCAAAATAGCCGTCGGTAAAGCCCTGACGGGAAAAAACCTTTTCCAGCTCCCGAAGGGACTGCTGGGTCACAGGTCTGCCCAGCACCGCATCCTTATAGATCCGGGTGGCAATGGCAACATACTCCGCCCGCTTCATGCGCCCCTCGATTTTAACGCAGGCAACTCCCATCTCCTCCAGCTGGCGCAGATAGCCCACCAGACAGTTGTCCTT
>CAJKNS010000313.1 GCA_905201305.1 uncultured Eubacteriales bacterium | reverse complement strand
GGCTTCCGCAGCCGATACCGCTGTCAGCAAGACCAGGACCGTGGCGTCCATTGGTCGGGTAAAGCTGGCAATTTCCAGTGAGGAGGATAAGCTCAAAAAGGCATATACCGAGCTGGGTCGTCTGTTCTATCGGGACTATCAGGCACAGGCAGAGGCGGATATGACCGAATATCAGCCCTGGTGTGACCGCGCTGCCGACGCCCGGGAGCAGATCCAGCGCCTGACCCAGGAGCTGGAAACCTTGAAGGCAGAGGGGAAAAAGCCCAAGGATGCACCGAAAAAGCCGGAGGCACCGAAAAAGCCGGAGGCACCGCAGGAGACAGAGGATATGTCCATCTTTGCCGACCTGGGCGATGCGCCGGAGGAGAAGCCCGAAGAGAAACCGGAAGCGGTGGATGCCCCTGAGACCGCTGAGGAGCCCGAAGCTGCACCTGCGACCGAGGACGCAGCGCCTGCCGAAGCGCCCGCTGAGCAGGCACCTGTGGTTCCGGAGATCAATCCTGACATCGTTGGTACCTTCTATATTGATACCTCGAATCAGGATACCGAAGTCTAATTGATTTCAGGCATATAAATCCAGCGCCCATGACGAGCAGTGGTTGTTCGTCATGGGCGCTGTTTTTGGGTTTTATCTGCGGTTCAGCTTTTCTTCCCGGCGGTTCTGCTCCTGCTGGTTCTGCTGCTTCTGCTCCCGCTGGTTCTGGTTCTGCTGCTTCTGCTCTTTGCGATTCTGCTTCTCGTCCATTTGGAAAACCCTCCTTGCGTTGATGTCGGATTCGCTCCGCCGAGGTAGTATAACCGGCTTTTCAGGATTTATCCTTGGGCTTAAAAATTACCGCGCAGAGATAGCCGAAAATCATCGCTGCGGTTACACCGCCTGCTGCCGCAGTGAAGCCGCCGGTAAAAATCCCGATCCAGCCGTCCTTGTTGATGGCTTCCCTGACACCCTTCGCCAGATTATAGCCAAAGCCGGTGAGGGGAACGGTTGCGCCTGCTCCGCCCCATTCCTTGATGGGCGTGTAAAAGCCCAGCCCGCCCAGGATTACACCGGCGACCACATAGCTTACCAGAATTTTTGCCGGGGTCAGCTTGGTTTTGTCGATTAAAATCTGTCCAATGGCACAGAGAATGCCGCCGCAGATAAAAGCGTTCAGATATTCCATCACATACACCCGCTTTCCATGGAAATTGCCACCGCATGGCAGACGGAGGGAATGGATTCTCCCTGCTGGGTGGATACTGGAGAAAGCAATGCGCCGGTGCCGCAGAACAGGATGTTCCGGAGCTTCCTGGTCTTGAGCTTTTCCATGAGATAGCCGCAGAGCACCACGGCGCTGCATCCGCAGCCCGAGCCGCCTGCATGGACGTCCTGCTGTTCCAAATCAAAGATCATGGTGCCGCAGTCGTCCAGCTTATCCCCAAGGGAAAGCCCCTCACGGCGGAACAGATCCCGTGCCAGCTCTTTTCCTACCTTGCCCAGATCGCCGGACACAATCAGGTCATAATCATTGGGGCTCAGTCCGGTGTCCTGAAAGTGCCCCAGCACCGTGTCCACAAAGGCAGGCGCCATGGCAGCGCCCATATTATTGGCGTCGGTGATTTTTAAATCCACGATTTTTCCGGTGGTAAATC
>CAJKNS010000312.1 GCA_905201305.1 uncultured Eubacteriales bacterium | reverse complement strand
CTTTGCAGATATGGCAAAATACAGCCATATGGACGACGCGCAGGCGGAAATGCAGGAGCTCAATCGGCTGCTTCGGCGTTTTTCCAAGGAGCTTCAGGATGTAGATGCCCACGCCAATCTTTCGGCGGATATCGGCAGCGGCATGCGGTTTGCGGATTTCTTTTTCGACGGCTTTTTTACCGATGCCATGGCGCTGAATCGAATTGACCGGGTGAAAAGTCAGGTGGAGAATATCGCATCTCAGGTGCAGCGCCATCTCGACACCGTCTCCCGGCGGCTATCCTACGTTACAACCACCATTCAGCAAAAATCCCAGGAGGCAAAAGACCTGATCCTCCAGGGATAGGAATAAGGAGTGACTTTTTATGAAATGTAAAAAATGCGGCACAGAAGTAGACAACCGCGCAAAGTTCTGCCCGGTCTGCGGCGAACCCATGGGCTTTGGCTCGGCCCCCCATGCGCCCGAGCCTCCGCGCCCCAACTATTCTTCCGGCGATTATGGCAATTCCGGCGGCTACCGCGCCCCCATTTCCGTCCGGAGCATCCCCATGGCAATTATTCTTTCCATTATCACCTGCGGCATTTACGGGATTTACTGGATGTATTGCCTGGTAAACGATCTGAACACTGCCAGTGGTCGTGAAAACGACACCAGCGGCGGCATGGTTATTCTGTTTTCCATCATCACCTGCGGCATTTATGGCATCTATTGGTACTACACCGCAGGCGGCAAGGTAGGCGATATCCAGGAATATGATCGCCGTCCTCGGGACAGCTATCTGGGCATTCTTTACCTGGTGCTGGATTTGCTCGGGTTTGGCATCGTCTCCATGGCGCTGATTCAGAATGAGCTTAACAAAGTGGCAGGACTGTAACCGCCGGCTCTTTCGGGCGCTTGCATGGTGGCTTGGGCTTTTGACCGCCGGAATCTGTTACGGCGCAGTAGTTTCCAAAATCGGGTTCGGGATTCCGTGTCTGTTTCGACTTACTACCGGGCTTCAATGTCCCGGCTGCGGCATCACCCATATGGCGCTGTGCCTGATGCATGGAGATTTATCCGGCGCATTTCATGCCAACGCCATGGTGCTGACGCTGCTGCCCGTTGGTGGAATTCTGGCAGCAAAAGTCACCCTGCGCTATCTCAAAAACGGCAATAGGCGGCTGACCCGGTGGGAAAACCGCACGGTCATCGGCATGATCGTTTTGCTGATCGGCTTCGGTGTGGTTCGAAATTTGGGATTTTTCTCTTGACAAGTCTCGCAGGAATATGCTATACTCCCGAACGATATGAAAAAGGCAATGATGGAGAACAGTAGGTGTTCCTCATGGCGTCCAGAGAGCTTCCGGTTGGTGCAAGGAAGCCGCCCAGTCCACCGAAATTACAATCCGGAGCTTCCGGCTGAAGTTTAGTAGGCTCCCACGGCTGCGCCCGTTATCGCGCCGGAGTTGTCAGACTCCCTGAGGCTGTTTGCCGTGAGGCAGCAGCGAACCAGAGGTGGTACCGCGTATTTTCGCCCTCTGCTTGCATCCATCCGCAGGCAGGGGGCTTTGTGTCGTCTGCCAAACGGAAATTCGAACGATCATCTATGGAGGAAAAACAAATGACACTGTACGAAGAACTCACCGCCCGCGGTCTGATTGCTCAGACCACCAATGAAGAAGAAATTCGCGACATGATCAACAACGGCAAAGCCACGTTCTACATCGGCTTTGACTGCACCGCCGACAG
>CAJKNS010000311.1 GCA_905201305.1 uncultured Eubacteriales bacterium | reverse complement strand
CGCCGGGATCGTATTCTACGATTTTGTAGCCGCAGGCGTTAATCATCACCGATTCGTTGTAGGGGTAAATGGCGCGGCGATCCATGGGGTTCTCCCCCAGGTGCCGATGTCCATAAAAATGAATGGCGGGCTTATACACATCGTCTATGTAGCGGAAGGACTGGAAGCCCTCGTGGAACAGATCAGGACCGTCGCCCAGCCCCAATGCCGGCGCATGGGTGATAAACAGATCAATGCCCTTGCTGCGGCGAATCTGCGGCTCCAGACGCTTGACTCTGCGCCACATCTGCTCATCGGAATACTCATAAAGACAGGGATGGGGGCTTTTGCAGCCGCCAAGACCCATCATTCGGACGCCCTTATATTCAATGACTCTGCCGTCGATATTGACGCAGCCCTCCGGCGGCTCTCTTTCGTATTTCTTGTCATGATTCCCGGGTACATAAAACAGCGGACACGGAATCATGGTGACCAGAAACGACAGATACCGGGCGGACAAATCGCCGCAGGAAATAATCATTTTAACGTCACGAAACCGCTCCGGGTCAAAATGATCCCAGATAAACTTGCTTTCGATATCAGAGACAACCAGAATCTTCATGGGCTTCCTCCAGAGACTTAGCGGGTTACTGATTTAATATAACAGATTCCTCCACAAAATGCAAGAAATTCGCTGGAAAAACAGCCGGTTTGGAGCAAAACAGCACCAAATGTTTACAGGCTGGGGCAAATGTGATAGACTAAGGCAATACCGCATGAATTGGCTGTAGCCCGCAGACGCATTTGTGCGGTGCTGCCTTAAATGAAAAGCAAAATGGAGGGGTGGATATGGCGAAAACAGAAGGCTCCAAGCAGCGCATTCTGGCGCTGGGAGAAATGCTGCTCCGGGAGACAGATGAGGACCATCGGCTGACGGCATCGGAGCTGGAGCAGCGTCTGACCCAGCTGGGCATTCCCTCAGAGCGGAAGAGCATTTATCGGGATCTTTCGGCGCTGGCGGATCAGGGCATGGACATTATCTGCAGCCATCGGGGCTACTATCTGGGCAGCCGGACCTTTCAGCTGGCGGAGCTGAAGCTGCTGGCGGATGCGGTCCAGTGTTCCCGGTGCATTACGGAGAAGAAATCCTATGAGCTGATCGGGAAGCTTGGCACTCTTACCAGCCGCCACAATGCTGGTCAGCTGCGACGTCAGGTCCATCTGGTGGGCAGAAGCAAGGCGGAAAACGAGAGCATTTACTATAATGTGGACGCGCTCTATCAGGCGATCCGGCAGGACAGCGAGATCACGTTCCGCTATCTCGATTATCAGGTAGACGGCAGCCGGAAGGAACGGGAAAAGCTCTATCGCGCCTCGCCCTATGCTCTCTGCTGGGACAGTGAAAACTATTATCTGGTGGCGCACACGGAAGATCGGGGCAAAACCCACTATCGAGTGGACCGCATGGCAAAAATTCAGCTCACCGGTACCCAGCGGCTTCATCCGGAGCTGTATCAGGATTTGGATATGGCAGCTTATTCCCGACAGGTGTTCGGTATGTTCAGCGGAAAGGCACGGGCGGTTCGGCTGCTGTTTCCCATGGAGCTCATCAACAACGCTGTGGACAAGTTCGGCAGCAGCGCCATGATGGTGCCGCAGTCGGACGGCAGCTTTACCCTGACGGCAGAGGTGGCGGTGTCCCCCACGTTTTACGCCTGGGTGTTCAGCTTTTCCGGCAGAGTCAAGATTTTGGAGCCGGAGCCGGTGCGGCAGGAATA
>CAJKNS010000310.1 GCA_905201305.1 uncultured Eubacteriales bacterium | reverse complement strand
CATGGTATGATCCCGGACTTCCAGTTTGATCTTACTGACATCGAAGCCGCACCTATATTGCCCATATGAAAAAGACGGATTCCGACCTGCTCCCTGCCGATCCCGAGGGTCCCTCCGGTCCTCCCGATGGTCCCGGCGGTCCTCCGCCGATGCATCCCTAACCTACCACAAACACAGCCACCGGCAATGCCGGTGGCTGTGTTTTGCTTACTTATTTTCCTTCCAGAATAGACGCAGCCGCATGCTCGCCTGCCATACGCCCGGAGTTCAGCGCAAAGCCGAAGCCGTGTCCGCTCATCTCCACATTGTATTCATCCGCGTCCACACCGCCGAAGTCCACGCCCGCCACATAGAGGTTCTTCACCTGCCGATACTGGTTGTCCAGCGCCTGGAAATACTCATTTACGCGGATGCCGCCATGGGTAATGAGCATATCCGCGCCGGCGCGGATGGCATAGAGCGGACCGTCTCCCAACGGCATCAAATACCGCCGATCCTTGGCGAACATCGCGTCCCGTCCGCCCTGGCAGAAGGCATTGTACTCCGCCACCGACGTTGCCACCACTTCCGGATCACAGCCGATAAAGCCTGCCAGTTCCTTTGCACTGCCCGCCTTCACCATAATACCGTCTGCCATTGCCTTTTCCATGGTTTCCGGCAGCTGTTCCTCCGCCTTGGGGTCGATATGGATCAGCTCGATCATATCTCTGCCGTCGGACAGCGCCTGATCCAGCTGCTTCTGACCAAACACCACCCACATCTTGCCCTCGGGCTGACGCAGGCACGCATTGGCTGCCAGCGCAAAGTTATACACAATGCCCTCGCTGGCAAACCGCTGGCCAAACCGGTTGAGCCACATATGATAGGGCTTGCCCAGGATCAGATTCAGCGCGGCATAGCCCTGGATTTTCGGCGCGGCAATCTCCATGGCAAAGTTGCCCTCGATATCCGCGCCAGCCTCCAGCGCCATTCTTACGCCATCGCCGGGATGCCGCATGCCGCCGCCCTTTGCCACCTGCTCTGGCTTGAAGTTGGGATAATATTTTCGGATCATCTCCTGATTGCCGGAGAAGCCGCCGGTGCAGACAATCACCCGCTTTGCGCGGATTTCCACCTGCTCGCCATCCTTTTGCTCGCAAATTGCGCCGACCACTGCGCCTGCTTCGTCTTTGATCAGCGTCTTTCCCTTGGTTTTGGTCAGCAGCGTAACCCCGTGGTCCAAGCAGAACTGCTTCAGGCACCGCACTACCACGCTGCCTGCATTCTCTTCCGCGCTGGTGATATGGAATACCTCAGGCGCCTGATTGGGAGTATGATGCACCACATCGCAGAATGCCACGCCCTTGTCCATGAGCCAGGAGATCGTATCGCCGCTTTTGTCCAGCAGCCGCCGGACAATGCGCCCGTCGATTTTCCAGTGGGAATACTCCATGCAGCGGGTAAAAATCTCATCGGTATCCGCAAAAATCAGCCGTTTCCGCTGCAATACGCTGTCCACTGCAAACACGCCTCTGGGAAACAGTCCATTGCCGCCCACTGTCGCCATTGCCTCTGCCACAATTACCTTTGCGCCTCGCTCTGCTGCTGCCGCTGCGGCCGCCAAGCCTGCTGCACCGCCGCCAATCACCAGAAGCTCTGTTTTCATCTGTTCCATTTGGTTCCTCCTGTATTCGTTCCGCGTGGATTTTCCCCGCCGGATAAATTCATACCTACAGTGTACCGGGAATTTTGAAAAATTGCAACGAAATTTCGAAAAATGCCGCAAGGGAAGCGGGAGCTACCCCCTATTACGTCGCCAAAAAGCTCAAGACGACGGCGGACCGGTGCTTGCAGGAGGTGAAGCCGAAGATGGCGTTTAACCATCAGACCAGA
>CAJKNS010000309.1 GCA_905201305.1 uncultured Eubacteriales bacterium | reverse complement strand
TCTCCTCTATCTTTCGTCGTGCAACGAAAGATGGAGCCCCCGGAGGGCGTAGGTTCCGCAGAGCGGTAGGTAAACACGTAAACCCTAAACTCTCACCGGCACCCACCCTCTTAACCGATCCCAATCCTCTCTAACCCCTGCGGGGGCAAACAGCGTATAAAGATCCGCCGCCCGATTTTCCAGCTCAAAATACGCCCTTGCGGCAGCATTCTTCGGAATTCCGCCGGAAACCAGCTGCAAATCTCCCTTCTCCTTCGCCGTTTTCAGCACCCTTCTTCCCGTTTCATTGAACCCCAGCACCCGGACATAGGGAATCTCACGGGTCATATCCGCCTGAGAAAGCCCCAAAAACAGCCACAGCAGCGTTCTTCTCAGCCGGCTGTAGGCATACCGCCGGGATTTGCAGGTCATAATGATATCGTCAATGGTATGCTCCCTCCGGCATGCCTTTTTCACCTTGCTGGACAGTCCCTCGCCCTCAAACGCCATCCGCTCAAAGGCACCGTCCGGCAGGGTCCGGAGCACCGCCAGCATAGCCCGTTCTCCCTGAAGCAGGGTATGGGGAACGGCACCCCGATACAGCTCTTTTCCCGGCAGCTCCAACATCCAATTTTCCTGATGGACGGTATCCCGGATTTCGCTGGCAGAGGGCAGGGTCATATCCCGCGCATAGGTCCATGGCTGGATCGCGCTGCCCAGCTTTTTAAGGCTTCGGAGATATTCCACCCCCAGAGCATTGTTCGCCCCTCGGAGCAGCGTTCCGTCTGCCCCCAGGTCCTGTAGTGCCAGCGTTCTTGCCGCAGCATAGGACACCCCCGTTTCCAGCCGGGCTTTCAGAGCTTCTTCCATGTCCTCGCTATCTAATATTTCAGCAATCCCGCAAAGCTCCTCCAGGCTTCCGCTTTCGCTGCCAAAGGACAGAAGATCCACGCAGCCCATATGGTGGAGACAGGAAACCGCCGTCTGGGCAAAATACCCCGCGGCATTGATGGCGCCGGTGATGGGCAGCTCCAGCACCAGATCCGCGCCGTTTTCCAGCGCAGCCCTGGTGCGGATTTCGGGAGAAAACAGCGCAGGCTCCCCCCGCTGAACAAAAAATCCGCTCATCAGGCAGACAATCGCCCCGTCCTCCCCCACCGTTTCCCGGGTTTTATGGAGCTGGAGCAGGTGCCCCCGGTGGAAGGGATTGTATTCACAGATAATTCCGGCAGTCCTCACGAAAAAAATCCTCCAAATTGCTGAAATTCGGTAAATTAACAGTTGTCCTCCGGGGAAATTTGTACTAAAATGTAGTAGAGCATTTGCGCCCCGGAGCGATTATATCCATTGTACCCGGAGCGCAGTCTATTTGCAACAAAAGAAATACTTTTAGGAGATGACATTCATGAACGTATTAGTTATCAATGCCGGCAGCTCCTCCCTCAAGTACCAGCTGCTGAATCCCGAAACTGGCGATCTTCTGGCAAAGGGTCTGTGCGAGCGTATCGGCATCGACGGTAAGTTCACCTACAAGCCCCAGGTAGAGGGCAAGGAAAAGCTGGACGCCGTTGACGTTGCCATGCCCACCCATGCCGAGGCTATCGCAGCCGTTCTCGACGCTCTGGTTGACCCCAAGAACGGCGTAATTTCCTCCATGAAGGAGATCGACGCAGTTGGTCACCGTGTGGTCCATGGCGGCGAGAAGTTTGCTTCCTCCGTGGTCATCACCGACGAGGTTATGGCTGCCATTGAGGAGTGCAACCCCCTGGCTCCGCTCCACAACCCTGCCAACATCATCGGCATCAAGGCCTGCCAGGAGAAAATGCCCGGCGTGCCCATGGTTGCCGTGTTCGACACCGCCTTCCATCAGACCATGCCCGCAAAGGCTTACACCTATGCCATTCCCTATGAGTACTATGAGAACGACAAGATGCGCCGCTACGGCTTCCACGGCACCTCTCACCGCTATGTTTCCCAGCGCT
>CAJKNS010000308.1 GCA_905201305.1 uncultured Eubacteriales bacterium | reverse complement strand
TCTCGCGCTTTTCGACCGAGTGGCATTCCTCGAGCAGGCGGTCGGCCAGCGTGGATTTTCCGTGGTCAATATGGGCAATGATCGAAAAATTTCGCAGCTTGTTCAAATCGGTCATACAATGCACCTCAAACGTCTTTTGGAGCGGCTCCATACTTTTCTTTTTGAAAATGGCAACACGCCCCCAATATATCTAAATTATTATATGGGATTTCCATGGGTTTGTAAAGACATTTCCGGTGGAAAAATGCACTGATTCCGCTTGTTTGGCTTGTATCAGACGTTTGTGTCGTCATGAAATCACAAAACGCCGAAAATTCGCTTTTTTCGCAAAAACTTATACGAAATTAGAATTTTTTACTTGTATTTTCTATGGGGTTGAATTACAATGGTAGCAAGCTGCTCCGGAAGAATGCATTCCGGCAGGAAGGGGCATACTATGCTTAATATTGTTCTCGTTTCACCGGAGATTCACCAAAACACCGGCAACATCGCCCGGACCTGCGCCGCCACCGGTACCGCCCTCCACCTGATCCGCCCCCTGGGCTTTGAGATCACCGACAAGGCGCTCCGCCGTGCGGGTCTTGACTACTGGTATCTGCTGGACGTTCAGATTTATGATTCTCTGGAGGATTTTTTTGCCCGGAATGGGCAGGTTCCCATGTGGCTCTACACCACTAAAGCACCCCAGCGCTACTGCGACGTAGCCTATCACGACGGCGATTATCTGTTTTTCGGCAGAGAATCCGCCGGACTGCCGGAGCCGTTTCTGGAAGCCCATCGGGACCGCTGTGTCAAAATCCCCATGGCAGAGGAAGCCCGGAGCCTCAATCTCTCCAACTCTGCCGCCATCGCCGTCTATGAGGCTCTGCGTCAGCTGGATTTCCCTCAGCTCAGGAGCTTTGGAAAAATGAAAACCCAAACGCTGGATCGACCATACTAAACGGAGGTTTCACCATGAACTACAAAAAGAAAACCATCCTCGATGCAGATTTGAAGGGCAAAAAGGTGCTCTGTCGCTGCGATTTTAACGTCCCCACCAACGACGAAGGGATCATCACGGACGACAAGCGCATTCGTGCGGCTCTGCCGACCATCCAGTATCTGCTGGAGCAGGGCGCTGCCGTGATTCTCTGCTCCCACAAGGGCAGACCCAAAAACGGCTATGAAGAAAAGTATTCCCTCAAGGTAGTACAGCAGCGGCTTCAGGAGCTTCTGAGCCTGCCCGTTGCGCTGGCGGACGACATTGTAGGTCCCAAAGCACAGGAGCTGGCAGCCGCTCTCCAGCCCGGTCAGGTGCTTCTGCTGGAAAACGTCCGCTTTATGAAGGGCGAAACCAAAAACGACATGGAGCTGGCAAAGCAGTATGCCGCGCTGGCAGAGGTCTTTGTGAACGATGCATTTGGCTCCTGTCACCGCGCCCATTCCTCCACCGTTGGCGTTGCCTCCTTCCTCCCTGCCTACAGCGGTCTGCTGGTAAAGAAGGAGCTGGACATTATGGGCAAGGCAATTTCCGATCCCAACCGTCCTCTGGTGCTCATTATGGGCGGCAGCAAGGTTTCCGATAAAATCGGCGTCATTGACCACATGCTCTCTCTGGCAGATCATATTATCATCGGCGGCGGCATGAGCTATACGTTCACCGCAGCCCGGGGCGGAAAAATCGGCACCTCTCTCTGCGAAACCGAGTCCTTTGGCTACTGCCTGGAGCTGCTGAAAAAGGCAGAGGCGCAGGGCGTTCAAATTCATCTTCCCGTGGACACCGTGGCTGCCGATCATTTTGCCGCCGATGCCGAGCCCGTACTCTTTGACGAGGGACAGATTCCCGACAATATGATGGGCTTGGATATCGGTCCCAAAACCCGGGAAATCTATGCGGATCTCATCAAAAATGCCGGAACCGTCATCTGGAACGGACCCATGGGCGTGTTTGAGTTCCCCGCATTCGCTGCCGGTACTCAGGCAGTGGCAAAAGCCATGGCGGGGAGTCCTGCCGTT
>CAJKNS010000307.1 GCA_905201305.1 uncultured Eubacteriales bacterium | reverse complement strand
CGAAAGCGGACGGCTTTGCTTTATGCACGACGAATCGGAGCCCCTGAAAGCAGACGCTGTGGTGGTGGATGAAACCTCCATGGTGGATATTTTGCTGATGGATGCGCTGCTTCGGGCGCTCAAGCCCCATTGTCGGCTGATTTTAGTGGGCGACCCGGATCAGCTGCCCTCTGTGGGCGCAGGAAATCTCTTTTCTGATCTCATTCGCTCCGGAAAAATACCCACGGTGCGGCTGACCGAGATTTTCCGTCAAGCCAGAGAGAGCCTGATTATTATGAATGCTCATGCCATCAATGCTGGGCAGATGCCGGAATTGACGGTAAAAAACAAGGACTTCTTCTTTTTGCAGCGCCGGGATATGCAGCGTTCGGTGGACACCATTGTGGATCTCTGCACCCGTCGTCTGCCGCAGAATATGGGAATTCCTGCGGATCAGATTCAGGTGCTTTCGCCCACCCGGAAGACCGAAGCCGGTACTGCGGCGCTGAACATGCGGCTCCAGGCGGCACTGAATCCCCCATCCATAGACAAGCAGGAGCATAAACGCGGCAAAATCCTGTTCCGAGTTGGGGATCGGGTGATGCAAATTAAGAATAATTATGATATAATGTGGAAGAAGACCGAGGGCTTTGGGGTTGGAACCGGCGTGTTTAACGGCGATGTGGGCAAGGTTACGGACATTGATCTCGGAGAAGAAACCATGACTGTGGTGTTTGACGACCGAGAGGTGGAATACACCTTTGACCTGTTGGGGCAGCTGGAGCTTGCCTATGCCATGACCGTACACAAAAGCCAGGGCAGTGAATATCGTGCGGTAATCCTGTCGGTATCCCAGGCAAATCCCTATTTGCTGACCAGAAGCATTCTATATACGGCGGTCACCCGCGCCAAAGAGCTTTTGATTCTGGTGGGAGACCCGGCTGTGGTGCAGCAAATGGTGGCAAACAATCGCCAGTCCCGCCGGTATAGCGGACTGAAGCTGCGACTTGAAAAGGACGGATGAAAATGGGCTTTCTCTCCAGTGTGCTGGATTTTCTGTTTCCACCCAAGTGTATGTTCTGCCGAAAGGTTTTGCCGGTGGGACAGCGGGGCTGCTGCTCCATCTGTGAGCAAAAGCTGATTCAAGATCTTCCGCCGCGTCGGGGCGTAAATTTCACAACGTGCTACGCACCGATGATCTATGAGGGAACCGTGCGGGATGCACTCATTCGCTTTAAATTCCGGGATCGTCCGGGCTATGCCACGGAGCTGGGAAAAATCCTGGCGGACTGTATCCGGGAGAACCTTTCCGGGCAATATGATATCATCACCTGGGTGCCGGTGAGTGAAAAGCGGCTGAAGCAGCGGGGCTATGACCAGGCAATGCTTCTGGCAATGGCGGCGGCTCTGGCGCTGGACGATGTGGCGGTAGAAACCCTGAAAAAGCGCAAGGACACGCCGGCGCAGTCCAGTCTGGACGGTGCGGATCAGCGGCGGACCAATGTGATCGACGCCTATGAAATCGTGGACCCGGAGCTGGTTGCCGGGCAGAGAATTCTGCTGATCGACGATATCATTACCACCGGCGCAACCCTGGAGGAGGCAAGCCGAACGCTGAAGCGTGCCGGTGCCGCTTCGGTTGTTGCTGCTGCGGTGGCAAAGACCCAAAATAAACATACCAAAGAGGAAACATTATGATAAAACTATCCCGTGATATTGGAATTGATCTGGGCACAGCCAATGTGCTGGTATATCTGGACGGCAAGGGCATTGTCGTTAACGAGCCCAGCGCGGTGGCACTGGATAAAAACACCGGCAAGGTGCTGGAGGTTGGTGCGGCGGCAAAGAAGATGCTGGGTCGTACCCCCGGCAATATTGTGGCAGCAAGACCGCTGGAGCGCGGCGCAATCTCCGACTATGATATGACGGCAACCATGCTGTCGGTTTATCTCCGGCGGATCACAAAAATGTCCCTGGTGAAGCCCCGCGTTGTGGTATCGGTACCCAGCGGCATCACTGAGGTTGAGGAGCGTGCGGTCATTCAGGCAGCCATGGAGGCAGGCGCCCGCCGTGTATATCTGATGGAGGAGCCTTTGGCAGCTG
>CAJKNS010000306.1 GCA_905201305.1 uncultured Eubacteriales bacterium | reverse complement strand
CTTTGACTATTTCGGCGACAGCCGTACCGTTGATGTCCATATCAAGCGCCTGCGGGAAAAGCTGGAGGGCGTCAGCAGTCAGTGGGAGCTGAAAACCGTCTGGGGTGTTGGCTATAAGTTCGAGGTGTCCGGCGCATGAAAACTGCCTTTTCCCGGCAGCTGGCATTGACGGCAGGCATGATTCTTCTGAGCTTCGTCCTGCTGGGGTGCAGCTTTACCAGCCTGTTTTACAGCTATATGCTTCGGAATGAAAAGACGTCTCTTTCCACCAATGCCGAAGCGGTGAGCAGCTATATGAGCACCCAGAATACCCTGGCGCAAATTGACGATTGGGAGCTGCGGCTGTCAGTGAGCTATGGCGCGGATGTATCCGATACGGACGTGCTGATTACCGATCCCAACGGCACAGTGACCCTGTGCTCCTGCAACCAGTTTGTCTGCGACCATGTGGGCAAAACAGTGCCCTCGGATATGCTCCAGAATATGAGCGCCGACGGCTATGCCTATGCCACTGGAATCCTCAGCGGGGTTTATACCGACGAGCGGTATCTCTATGGAGTCCCCGTGATGTCGGCATCCACGGGAGAACTGCTGGGCTATGTGGTGGTATCCACTGCCACCAAGGACATGAGCGATATGATGAGCCGGATCATCGGACTGTTCCTGCTGACTGCCATTGTGGTGCTGGTGATTGCAACGGTGGCTACGGCGCTGATTACCCGGCGGCAGACAGAAATCCTGCGGGATCTATCCAAGGCTGCCCGGCAGTTTGCCCATGGGGATTTCTCCGCACGGATTTACCCGGACGGCAATGATGAAGAGGTGGCGGAGCTTGCCACAGCCTTTAACAACATGGCAACGTCGCTGGAGCGCAGCGAAAAGCTGCGGCAGGAGTTTGTGTCCAATGTCAGCCATGAGCTGAAAACGCCGATGACCACCATTGCGGGCTTTATGGACGGCATGCTGGACGGCACCATTCCCAAGGAAAAGCATGCCTACTATATGCAGACGGTTTCCGATGAGGTGAAGCGGCTGAGCCGTATGGTACGGAGCATGCTGGACATTTCCCGGCTCCAGTCCACCGGCGAGGAGATAAAAAAGGCACGGTTTGACGTGACCGAAGCGCTGGGGCGGACGCTGTTGACCTTTGAGCAAAAGATCGAGGCAAAGCATCTGGACGTTCAGGTGGATATGCCGGAGCGAGCAGTTTATGTTATGGCAAATGAGGACGCCATTACCCAGGTGATTTACAACCTCATTGACAACGGCGTCAAGTTTGCCAAGGAGAATACGCCCTTCCTGCTGACGGTGGCAACCTCAGGCGGCAAGGCGCTGGTGAGCGTTGCCAACTATGGGCCCACCATTCCGCCGGAGGAGCTGCCGCTGGTATTTGACCGGTTCCATAAATCGGACAAGAGCCGCTCCATGGACAAAACCGGCGTGGGGCTTGGACTGTATATTGTCAAGACCATTTTGGGCAGCCACGGAGAGGATATTTCCGTCACCAGCCGGGATGGACTGACCACGTTTACCTTTACCCTGGAGCTGACTAAATAACATGAGCGGAACGGACCCGATTTGGTTCGTTCCGCTTCATTTTTTGCCGTGGATTTTCCCATTGCCGTCACAAAAATGCTACCAATTTGTAACGGAATGTGATATACTGTCTCTGTATGTGTACTAAGCGACAGCAAAAGGAGGCTGCGGTATGAAGCGGGTCAAATGCGCGGCTTTATTTTTGATCGTTTGCCTGCTGGGCGGATGCTCCGGAATGAGCATTGATGAGCTGTATTGCCTGCCGCAGGCAAGTGAAGACTATTATGATTTACAGGAGGCGCTGTCTGGGGTGCTGGAGGATGGGCTGAGCTATGCAGCCCCTGCGTCCGGCGCCAAACGGGAACCGGTGCAGCTGGTGGATTTGGACCACGACGGCACCGATGAGGCAGTGGCGTTTTTCCGCAGCAGTCAGGACGGCACCGTTGCGGCGTATATCTTTGCACGGAACGGCTCCGCCTATGAGCTTGCCGATACCATTCCCTGCTCCGGCAGCGCGGTTGGCTCGGTGGAATATGCGGATTTGGACGGCA
>CAJKNS010000305.1 GCA_905201305.1 uncultured Eubacteriales bacterium | reverse complement strand
GCAGAGCGGGAGGCCGGTGTGGTCATTAAGAAGGGAAAAAAGGTCTTCCATAAGGCTGTTCTGGCAAAGTAAATTCTCCAGGGCAATACCGCACCAATGTGTTACCCTAAATATGTTAGAATTGACTCCCGCAGGCTCAGTCTGCGGGAGTTTTTTCTATTTTCCTCTTGACATACGTGTGCATACTGTATATACTGTTTATGAACAGTATGCAAGGAGGTGCCGAATTGCAGATACTCATAGACAACAAAAGCGGCGCACCGATTTATGAGCAGATCTATACCCAATTAAAGGAGCAAATCATTTCCGGCGCACTGGCGGAGGATCAGCCTCTGCCGTCCATCCGTGGGCTTGCAAAGGATCTCAGGATCAGCGTCATTACCACCAAGCGCGCCTACGACGAGCTGGAGCAGGAGGGGTTCCTCTACACCATTGCAGGGAAAGGCTCCTTTGTGGCAAAGAAAAATACGGCGCTGCTGCGGGAAGAGCAGCTTAAGAAAATTGAGGATCATCTGTCAGAAATCAGGCGGTTGGCTGCAACCATTCAGCTCAGCCGGAACGAGATCCGGGACATGCTGGATCTGATGTGGGAGGATACACCATGAACGCAATTTCAATCAAAAACTTGACGAAACAATATTCGGCAGGGAAGGAGCCCGGCTTTTCCTTTGGACCGGTGAGCCTTGAGCTGCCAGAGGGCGCCATTATGGGTTTAATCGGAGAAAACGGTGCAGGCAAAACAACGCTGATGAAGCTCATGCTGGGGCTCCGCAAACCGGATTCCGGAGAGATTTCTCTGCTGGGGGAGCCTGCCTGCGCTGCCAATGTGCTGGAGCAGATCGGCGTTGTGCTGGACGAACCCGGAATCCCTGCCTGTCTCACGCCGCGTCAGCTTGGGAAAATCCTTGGGCTCAGCTATCACAGCTGGGACCAAACCTGCTATACGCAGTATCTTACCCGGCTGGAGCTCCCGGAAAACAAAGCATTTTCCGACTTTTCCAAGGGAATGAAAATGAAGCTGTCTATTGCCGCCGCTCTGTCCCATCATCCGCGGCTGCTGATTCTCGACGAACCAACCTCCGGCTTAGACCCGGTGGTACGGGAGGATGTGCTGGAGCTGTTCTCCGATTTCACCCGGGATCCGTCTCACTCAATCCTCATTTCCTCTCATATTGTCGGGGATTTGGAAAAGCTGTGCGACTATGCGGCGTTTCTCCACCGCGGAAAGCTGCTGCTCTGCGAGGAAAAGGACCGGCTGCTGGAACAGTACGGTATCCTCCACTGCAGCCCTGAAACGATCCATGCTCTGCCTCCGGACGCCATTGTTCATCGGAATGATTCTCCCTATGGAGTCGAAGCGCTGGTCCGGCGGGATTTGGTGCCTGCCAGCCTTGCGCTCAGTCCAGCAGGGTTGGAGGAAATATTTGTGGGAATGGTAAAGGAGGAACGATAAGATGCGCGGTCTGCTTCAAAAGGACATCTATCAAATGATAAAATATCAGCGGGTGCTGATGCTGATTGTGGTGATTTTCGCGATTGCCGCCGCAGTCAACCAGGGAAACGCATTCTTCACGGTATATCCGGCAGTGATTGCTGGACTCTCTACGGTAACGCTGCAAAGCTATGACGAGCAGGGCGGTTTCCCCTGCTTCAGCGCCGTGATGCCCGTTTCCCGAAAAGCCGTGGTAGGCGCAAAATACATTTATGGAGTTGCCGTGGTATTTCTTGTGGTGCTGCTGGAGACGGTTTCCTATCTGGCATTTCAGAACCCGGTGCCGGAAACGGCACGAAACGTCGGCTTTACCGCAATTTCCGGTCTGATTTGCGTCAGTATATTCCTTCCGTTTGTATTTTGGCTGGGGGCAGAACGGGGACGGACTGCCTATGTAATTGCCATGGGTGTATTCTGTGCTCTGACGCTTCTTTTAAAGGAACAGATGTCCAAAATTCCAAGCGTCACCATTGGCGCAGCGCTTGTAATCAGCCTGATCCTCACTGCGGTATCCTATTGGGTATCTGTTGTGGGATATACCAGAAGAGAATTTTAAGGCAATACCGCACAATTGCGTCTGCGGGCTTTGACGGTTCTTTTACGCCACAAATCCACTGCGAAACCTT
>CAJKNS010000304.1 GCA_905201305.1 uncultured Eubacteriales bacterium | reverse complement strand
GCGCAAGCGCCTGGGCACCAAGCGCGGCTTCATCGCCGTCAAGTCCAACTGCTCGCTGCAGAGCTACGTGCCCGCGCTGCATCCGCTCATGAAGTACGGCATCGAAAAGGCGCTGGTCTGCACGTATCAGGCCATTTCCGGCGCTGGCAAGACGTTCGATACGTGGCCTGAAATGCTTGACAACGTCATCCCCTATATCGGCGGCGAGGAAGAAAAGTCCGAGCAGGAGCCCCTGAAGGTCTGGGGACATGTGGAGGATGGTGTGATTAAAAATGCCGATGGTCCCTCCATCACCACCCAGTGCCTCCGTGTTCCCGTTTCCAACGGTCATATGGCAGCCGTATTTGCATCCTTTGAAAAGCCCGCAGATCTGGAGGATTTCAAGACCCTGTGGAAAAACTTCAAGGGTCGCCCCCAGGAGCTGGAGCTTCCCCATGCTCCCCGCCAGTTTATCCACTATTTTGAAGAGGACAATATGCCCCAGACAAAGCTCCATCGGGATCTGGAAGGCGGCATGGCAATCTCTGTGGGCCGCCTGCGCCCGGACACCCAGTATGACGTCAAATTCGTATGCCTTTCCCACAACACCCTGCGCGGTGCTGCCGGCGGTGCAACCCTGCTGGCAGAGCTTCTTTGCGCAGAGGGCTATATCACTCATCGTTAATTTTCTCCCCTGGAAAGTGAGGTTCCCGCTATGAAGACGCCCCTATTCACCGGCTCCAGCGTTGCCATCGTCACCCCAATGCACGCCGATGGCTCCGTCAACTACGAAAAGCTCACCCAGCTCATCGAAATGCAAATTGCAGGCGGCACCGCTGCCATCACCATTTGCGGCACCACCGGCGAATCTGCAACCCTGAAGGATCCCGAGCACATTGCCGTCATCGCCCACTGCGTAAAAGCGGTCCATGGGCGCATCAACGTCATTGCCGGCACCGGCAGCAACGAGACGGACCATGCCGTCTATCTTAGTCAGGAGGCGCAGAAGGTCGGCGCCGACGGTCTGCTGCTGGTAACCCCGTATTACAACAAATGTACGCCGAAGGGTCTGGTGCGGCACTATCTCACCGTGGCTGACAGCGTAGAAATCCCCGCCATCGTCTACAATGTGCCCTCCCGCACCGGCGTCTCCATGAGTGTGGACATTTACCGTCAGCTTGCCCGGCATCCGCTGATTAACGGCGTAAAAGAAGCATCCGGCAACACCGATCTGGTGCTCCGTACCCTCGCCGCCTGCGGAGATGATTTCAACATCTGGAGCGGCAACGACACCCAGATCGTCCCACTGATGGCAATGGGGTGCAAGGGCGTTATTTCCGTGCTCGCCAATATCTGCCCCAAAGCCACCGCAGAGCTTGCAGGCGCCTGTCTCCGGGGCGATTATCAAACCGCTGCCGCCATGCAGGTGCAGTATATGGAGCTCATCGACGCACTGTTCTGCGAGGTGAACCCCATTCCGGTAAAAACCGCACTGAATCTCATGGGGCTGGAGGCGGGTCCTCTGCGGATGCCCCTGTGTGAAATGGAGGACGCCACAAAAGCCCGACTGACCTCCGCCATGGAACGGATGGGTCTGATCTGATCCTTCCCGCACAAAAGAAAGGATGATTCCATGACCACCGTAATTCTCTCCGGCTGCAACGGAAAAATGGGTCAGGTGCTGACTCATATGATTGCCCAGCAGGAGGATATCACCATTGCAGCAGGCTTTGATACCACGCCAAATGCGCAGAGCGGCTATCCGGTATACCGGTCCCCTGCGGATTGCCCCATCACCGCCGACTGTGTCATTGATTTTTCACACCCCTCGGCGCTGACCGGGCTGCTGGACTTCTGTAAAAAAAGCAGTTGCGGCATTGTGCTTGCCACCACCGGCTATTCCCCGGAGCAAATCTCCGAAATCGAGGCGGCAGCGAAAGAAATCCGCGTGTTCCGTTCCGCCAACATGAGCCTTGGTATCAACGTGCTGATGGCGCTGGTTCGCCAGACCGCAAAAATTCTTGGGGACAGCTGGGACATTGAGATTGTGGAAAAGCACCACAACCGCAAGCTGGATGCTCCCAGCGGCACTGCCTTGATGCTTGCGGACGCCGCTGCCGACGCGCTTTCCTATACGCCGG
>CAJKNS010000303.1 GCA_905201305.1 uncultured Eubacteriales bacterium | reverse complement strand
TTGCATCACAAATTTGTTGCGAAAATGCAGGAATACTTTGTGTATTTCAAATTTTTCGCAGCGGATTTGTGCTGTAAAAGGACCGTCAAAGCCCGCAGACGCAATTGTGCGGTGTTGCCCTAGAGGTTGAAACTGTGATGGAGGCAAAATCGATGAAGAAAGTAAAATCCATTCTGGTTCCGCTGCTGGCGCTGGTGCTCACCTGTCTGTACCCCTGCGCGTTCCAGTATTTCCGCAACGCCGATGAAGCAGCGCCGGGAGATATGCTGCCCATGCTGCTGATTTTTCTGGGCATGGGCGCAGTGGTGCTGCTGCTGAGCCTGATGATCCTGCGGAATTTTCCCAAGGCGGGACTGTTTTCCAGTCTCTGCATGCTGGCGGCAGTAAACAGCGGCTTGCTGGGCGGCATCTGTAAGCGGCTGATCCACGGCTTCCATGACCGGTATATTCTGCTGCTTTTGGCGGTCCTGCTGCTGGCACTGCTGATTTTGATCCGAAAAAAGAAGGTTCCGGCGGTGGAGCTTTGTCTGGTGCTGTCCATTCTGTTTGGCGCTTTGACCGTGGTGCAGATCATCCCCGCAGCCCCCACCCTGTGGAAGCAGCTCACGTTTCAGCGGCAGGAAAGCACCATTGACCCGGAAAATGTGGAATTCCAGACCGAAGGCCGTCCCAACGTCTATTACTTTCTGGTGGACGAATACGGCGGCAGTGAAAACCTGGAGCGATATTACGACTTCGACAACCACGAGTTCCTTTCCTACCTCCGGGATCATGATTTCAACATCTCCGGCACCACCAAGAATACCGAGTCCATCTGGACCGTTTCCATTATGCCGAACCTTTTAAACATGGACTATGTGGTGGACGACCGCTCGGAGAACAAGGCCGCCTATATGGACCGGTCCAATCTGGTGGAAATGTTCCGCCATAACGGCTATACGGTCAACCTCATCGACCATCTGAACTTCATCGGCGCCAGCGGCTGTCATGTGCTCTCCCCCCGGCAGTATCCGGACACCATTGCAAAATACATCTACCGGAACAGCGTTCTGTCCCAAATCCCCCAGCTGCGACATCCCATGAGTCGGATTCTGGGCTTCCACAACGAATGGGAGGAGGCGCGGGTGCTGCAAAGCATGTTTGCACTGATGGAAACCTGCACGGATTATGTGGACGACCAGCCCACCCTGACCGTCTCCTATGTCCAGTGCCCCCACTATCCGTTCCTGTTCGACGCCCAGGGCAATGTCTCCCCCAAAAAGCCGGATTTTGCGAACAAATCCATCTACCTAGACCAGCTCACCTATCTCAATACTGTGCTGGAGCAGTCCATTTCGGGCGTGCTGGATAAGGATCCGGGCGCAATCATTATCGTGCAGTCGGACCACGGCGCGCGGTATCCCGGTCAGATGCTGCTGTATAACGGCGGACCGGACTATGACCCGGAGCTGGAAACCCCTTATATGCAGAACGCGCTGAACTGCGTCTATCTCGGCGGCAAGGCGCTGGACATTGAGGGACTGTCCGGCATCAACACCCTGCGCACCGTTATGAATCAGGAATTCGGCACGGACTTTCCCATGCTGGAGCAGCCCACAGGCTATACCTGCTACGGAAAATCCTGGGCGGATACCCCCGACTGGCTGGATGATTTGAACGGTTAGTTTTTTTACGGCAAAACCACATAAATGACAAAAAACGGACGTGCTGCAAATTTCCCTTACAGCACGTCTGTTTTTGTCATTGATATATTGTTTAGTCCGAGAGCTTCTCCGAATGCTCCGTATTGAAGTAATCCTTCACCAGCTTTACCACCGTGCCGGACAGCAGCAGCAGCGCAATGAGGTTGGGAATCGCCATCAGGCCGTTGAAGGTGTCGGCAATGTCCCACAGCAGCCCCAGATCCACCGTAGCGCCCAAAATGGACACAAAGGAGTAGACCACCAGGAACGGGCGCACCACCCGGCTGCTGGAGCACAGGTACTCGATGCAGCGGGAGCCGTAGAGTCCCCAGCCGATGATGGTGGAAAATGCAAAGCAGCACAGAGCCACCGCCGTAAAGATCGACGCCCAGCTGCCATAGGTGGAGGTGAAGCCGGAAATGGTCAGCTCTGCACCGGCAGCC
>CAJKNS010000302.1 GCA_905201305.1 uncultured Eubacteriales bacterium | reverse complement strand
CGCCTTCCGCTGAGCCTTCCGAGACACCGGCGCAGCCCAGTCCCTCTGTAACGGCAACTGACGCAGCATAACAACATTGGGACTGCTGCAAAACGCAACAGTCCCAATGAAGTCCGGTCTTTGGCTGCATCACTTTCGGGACAAAATTTATATTTTTGGCGCGTTGCAAAACTGCTTGCAACGCGCCAGAATTTTTTATTCTTCGATTTCCACTGGTCTGGGAGTTTCCCGCTTTAGCATTCGCTGCACACTTTCACAGCGCAGAATTACGCCAAGAATATGCATGGCGCAAGCCTGGAGCTCCCCAATGCGCATTTTCTGACTGTAGGTCCGAACCCCGCGGTTTTCGGTCTTATCCTCAGACGCCAGCGCCTGGGCAATCTCCTCTACCACATCCGGACCACCGGGCTGAATCATATCGTTTCCGGCGCAGATGCTCAGCGCAGGCTGGCTGATTCCGCCGCCCCAGTCCGTCATAGCAAAGCCCTTGAAGCCCCATTCATCCCGGAGGATGGCAGTGGTCAGGTCATAGTTGTTCGCCGAGGGCATGCCGTTGATATCGTTATAAGAGGTCATCACGCTATAGGGCTGCGCCGTTCTCACCGCGATCTCAAAGCCCCTAAGATAGATTTCCCGCAGTGCCCGCTGGGATACAATATCATTGGAATTGGTGCGCAGATCCTCCTGGTTGTTGCCCGCAAAGTGCTTGATGGTAACGCCTACGCCATGCTTCTGCACGCCCCTGGTAATGGCGGCGGCACAATAGCCGGTGAGCAGGGGATCCTCGGAGAAATACTCAAAGTTTCTGCCGCACAGGGGATTCCGGTGAATATTCATACCCGGCGCCAGCCACAGCTCCACACCATATTCCAGCATTTCCATTGCCACTGCGGCGCCAAAACGCTCCAGTACCTCTGCATCCCAGGAGCATGCCAGCAGCGATCCGACCGGGAATGCAGTACAAAGCTGCTGTCCGATCACCTCGCCGGCATCATTCTTGATCTTCTGGCTAATGCGAATCCCCGCAGGTCCGTCTGCCAGGGTAATGGGCGGGATGCCGTATTTTTCATAGAGGTCCGCCGTTTCACCGGCAGCACCGATGACCTTCATGCCGCCGCCTCCAAGGATACCGTTAAAGGGCGGCTTAAAGTCGGGATCCTGCTGCACCTGCTCCGGCATACCGGACAGATCCATACCAATGCCGCAGACCAGACTGCAAAGATCCGATGCATCCATCGACGCCACAAACTCACTGAGAGAGCATTCCTTGTCCATCACATCCCGGAGCCGAAGGTCCACCCGATCCCGACGCAGGGTGTGATAGGGCTTCCGATATTTCACCTTTACGGTTCGAAATTCCCGGGCAGAAACACGAACGGCATGCTGCCGGGCAAACTCCAGCTCTTCCTTCTCGCCGGAATAGGTATAGGCGGGAACATCCTTTGCCGAAAGGGTCCCGAAGCCCTCGGGCACATGTCCCATCCGGTCCGACAGCACCAGCGTGGTCACAGTTTGGGGCAGATAAACTGCGCCGCAAACCGTTGTGCTGCGGCTGTCAGCGCCAATCCGCACATAATAATAGCCCTTTTCCAGCACATAGCTGGAGGTCTTCTCATCGAAGGACGCAAAATCAGAGAGCCGGAACTCCATGGTCAGCGTTTCCTCCTCGCCGGGCGCCAGGAGCTTTGTCTTGGAAAAGGCGCAAAGCTTCTGCATGGGCTGCTCCAGCTGTCCCTGCGGGCAGGAAAGGTAGACCTGCATCACCTGCCGCGCCGCATAGACATCGCCGGTATTCTCCACCGCAGCCGTCACAGTCAGCCGATCTCCGGTGGCAGCAAAGGAATATGCCGCCAACTCCGTTTTGCCATAGCCAAGACCGTAGCCAAAGGGATAGAGCACATCCTCCCCAAAGCTGTCGAAATACCGATAGCCCACATAAATTCCTTCTTTATATTCTTCCAATTCCAGATTTCCATTCAGATAACTAAAATTCTCTGCAAATGGCACATCCGCATATTTTTTTGCCCAGGTTGTTGTAAGCTTTCCGCTTGGAACAGCTTCTCCAAGAAGGATCCTTGCAACCGCACGTCCCCCCTCCTGTCCAAGCTGGGAAATATTGAGGATACCTTTTATCCACTGCGCTTTT
>CAJKNS010000301.1 GCA_905201305.1 uncultured Eubacteriales bacterium | reverse complement strand
TGATTAACTCCATCTACACCCACAAGGAGATTTTCCTTCGGGAGATCATCTCCAACGCCTCCGATGCCATCGATAAGCTGGCGTACCTGAGCCTGACGGAGGATACCGGCATGAGCCGCGGAGATTTCCAGATTCGTCTCACCGCCGACAAGGATGCCCGCACCCTGACCATCTCCGATAACGGCATCGGCATGAGCGCCGAGGAGCTGGAAACCAACCTGGGCACCATCGCAAAGTCCGGCTCCCTCCAGTTTAAGGAGGACATGAAGAAGGCGGAGAACCCCGACCAGGCAGTGGATATCATCGGGCAGTTCGGCGTTGGCTTCTATTCCGCCTTTATGGTGGCGGAGCATGTGAAGGTCATCACCAAGAAATACGGCAGCGATCAGGCGTATGAGTGGGAGTCCGACGGGGCAGACGGCTACACCATCACCCCCTGCGACAAGGCTACCTGCGGCACCGATGTGATCCTGAAGCTCAAGGAGAACACCGAGGACGAGGAATATGACCGCTATCTTGCCCAGTATACTCTGGAGAATCTGGTAAAGAAGTATTCCGACTATATCCGCTATCCCATCCGCATGAATGTCACCGCCTCCCGTCCTGTGGAGAAGGAGGACGAGAACGGCGAGAAGAAGACTGAGTATGAGGAGTATACCGAGGACAAGACCCTCAACTCCATGGTGCCCATCTGGCAGAAGAACAAGGACGAGGTCACCGATGAGGAATATGACCAGTTCTATCAGGACAAGTTCAGCGACTATGAGAAGCCTGCCCTGCGGATCAATGCCAGCGTCGAGGGCGCCGTGACCTATAAGGCGCTGCTGTATGTGCCTTCCCGGGCTCCCTATGACTTCTATTCCAAGGAATATAAGAAGGGACTCCAGCTCTATTCCAACGGCGTTCTGATTATGGAGAACTGCGAGGATCTGCTGCCGGATTACTTCTGCTTTGTCAAGGGCATTGTGGATTCTCAGGATCTGAGCCTGAACATCTCCCGTGAGATGCTCCAGCATGACCGTCAGCTGAAGCGGATCGCTTCCAATCTGGAGAAGAAGATCAAGTCTGAGCTCCAGAAAATGCTCACAAACGACCGGGAGAAGTATGAGAAGTTCTTTGAGGTCTTCGGCGTTCAGCTGAAATACGGCGTGGTATCCGATTACGGCGTGCATAAGGACGTGGTAAAGGATCTGCTGCTGTTCTGGAGCCAGAAGGACGAGAAGTATGTGACGCTCAAGGAGTATGTGGATGCCATGCCTGAGAGCCAGAAGTATATCTACTATGCTGCCGGTGAGAGCCGCACCAAGCTGTCTCAGCTGCCCCAGACCGAGCTGGTCAAGGATCGCGGCTATGACATTCTGCTGCTCACCGACGACGTGGATGAATTCGTCATGAACTCTCTGATGAAGTACAATGAGAAGGAGTTCAAGTCCGTTTCCGCCGAGGATCTGGGCTTGGAAACCGATGAGGAGAAGCAGGAAAAGGAAAAGGAGACCGAGGAAAACAAGGAGCTTCTGGACTTTGTGAAGGATTCCATGGACGGCAAGCTCAAGGAGGTTCGGCTTTCTAACAAACTCAAGAGTCATCCTGTTTGCCTGGTACCTGATTCCGGTCTGAGCTTTGAGATGGAGAAGTACCTCAACCGGGTTGCACCGGGAGACGAGAAGCTGAAAACCGGCAGAATCATGGAGCTGAACGCCGAGCATCCCGCCTTTGCCGCGCTGAAGGCTGCCTATGATACCGACAAGGACAAGGCAAAGAAGTACGCTCAGCTGCTCTACAGCCAGGCGCTGCTGATTGCCGACCTGCCGCTGGAGGATCCCAGCGCCTATACTGACCTGGTTTGCTCCTTGATGCAGTAACTTAATATTGAACCAAGCGCGCTTCGGACTGGCTCCGGAGCGCGCTTTTTGTCGGGAATTCGGCAAAAACTGCCCGGATTTCCTCCGAAAATGTTTAAACCTTTATGAATGAAACTTCCGATTTCTTGCATCGCGGGGCGAATTATGGTATGATGAATGCTAACGTGAAGAAAGGAGGGCGATCCCTTGAGCGAAATATTCACCCGTATTTCGGATTTTCTCATTCAGTTTTCCGGGCTGGGGCAGGGGGTTACCACGGTGCTCCGGCTGGGATTTCCGGTGCTGGC
>CAJKNS010000300.1 GCA_905201305.1 uncultured Eubacteriales bacterium | reverse complement strand
GGCTTCCCAGCGATTCCGGTGCAATAGATAGCTCTGACGGCTGGTTTGCTGCACATGCTCCAAATGCTCGGCTGTATACGCGGGCATGGATTCCTCCACCAGCTGCATGCTCTCGCTTTCACTGCATGCACCGGAATGCTGAAGGAGCTTTGGTACGGATTTTTCCAGAATAAAATGGACAAAGGTGCCGAATTCTGCGGCGTTAAAGGTTGCCTCCTGTCGGATTTTTGCCTTTAATCCATAGAGCAGGAAGAATTCCAGCGGGCAGGCGGCAAATTGGTCCAGCTTGGAGGCAGTCAGCTCCACAGGATTGCCGAACAGCTTTGCGGCAATCTCTGATGTTACGCCCGTATCCCGGGGGCTTGACCATTTCTTTCCCTGCTCCAATGCGTCCCGCAGCTCAGGCAGCTGTCTGGATGCCGTGGAAATGGCAGCGCCCAGGGGCACAGTGCCCTCAGACTCTTTGGAGGAAAGGCACAGCTCCGCCAAAAGCTGCGGGGTATAGCCCGTATCCGCAGGGGGCTGACCCTCGGCATCGGGAAACAGCTGAAGAAGCCGTTCCACCAGGAAGGACGGAGCCGCTTCGCCGCCGGTGAGATAGGACACATACAATCGCTGCGTGGGACAGGTAAACGCGCTGTATAGCTCCAACAGCTGCCGCTGTAGATTTCCCTCGGCGTCCGGCGCCAGAGACAGCTGGAACTGCTGCCGCAAAACCTGACGCTCCTGCTCCGATAATAAGCTGCCGCCAACGCTGACCGCCGGCATGCTTCCCTGATTGGCGCCCAGCACATAGAGCAGCTTGGGCTGTTTTCCGCGCATGGAAGCCACGGAGCCCAATGTGACCGCATCCAACACCGCCGGAATGGTGCCCACTTGATACTGGGAAAGGGCAAGCTTCAGCATCCGGCACAGCTCGCTGCCCCCCAGCCGCAGGGAGCCTGCCACATCGGCGGTTTGCTGGAGACAGGTCAGCAGAATTGTGTAAATCTGTGCCGTTTCCTGGGCAGCCTCCAAATTGCCCACTTCCGTTTCCCGGGCAATTTGCTGCTCCAGCTGTTCATAGAGCTTTGTTTCGGTGAGAAAGCGATAGAGCGCGGTCAGCTGACCACGGACATCCTGGGCATTCTTCATACCGTCTGACAGTCGTTTCAGTGGGAAAATGCCGGACTGTTGGCAATCGGTGAGCTGGCGAAGCAGCTCCATGGTCTTCTCCGTATAGCGGCTGTCATAGCCGTCGGGATGCATGGTCCATTCCGAGAAAAAGCGATTTCCGCGAATGCCCCAGACCACGCAGTAGTTCTCCACTGCGTCCACCTGGTTCCGGCTCAGTCCCGGATAACCGGTTTTCAGGTAAGACAGCACCGTCTCCTGCTCCATGCCTTCGGTGGCACATTCCAGCGCCAGAAGCACAAAACGCGCCACAGGATGGGCAAGCACCTGCCGCTTCTCCGAACGATAGAGCGGAATCCCCAACGCTGCAAACATTGGGGTCAGCATGGCGCTGTAGGCATTCTCATTGCCGCAGCAGATCGCCATATCCCGGAACCGCATACCCTCCATCGCCTTTTTCTGGAGCACAGCGGCGCAGGCACGGCATTCCTCCAGCACCGACTGGGCGTGGAGCACCGTAACGGCATCATTGGGTGCGGAAAATGGTGCGCTGCCGCTGCCCATGAGCTGCTGCTCTACATATGTAAGCGCCGGGGGAAGGGGACGCTGATAGTCCGCAATTTTGATTTCGCAGGGAATCCCCAGCTGCTGCGCCAAATGGGTCAACTGTCCAAGGGTTTCCTGTCCCGGAGCAAACAGCGGATCATCCCCCTGACCTGCCGGAAGCGTAATGGTCAGGCTTTCGCCGGTCCGCAGCAGCGCCTCCAATACCCGAAGCTCCTGACCGGAAAAATCCGTAAAACCGTCTACAAAAAAATGCTTTCCATGGGCATAGTCTCCATTTAAGAGCTTTTTTCGCAGCAGCGACAGCCGATCCCGGGGATCTCTTGCCCCCTGTGCGGTGGCAGCCTCATAAGCGCCAAGAATCAGCGCAAGCTCCGAAAGCTTTTCGGAAAACAGACCCGTAGTCTGATGGGCGGCAGAGGAAAGGGACTCCGTAGAAACGCCATAGGATTTCAGCTCGTCCACCATACTGACTATGCTGCCCAAAAACTCCGGCTTGCCCGCAGCGG
>CAJKNS010000299.1 GCA_905201305.1 uncultured Eubacteriales bacterium | reverse complement strand
GCAGCGGCTCCGCCGCCTTGTCCGCCGCGCCCATGCGTCCGGCGGCGTTGATCCGCGGCGCCAGCACAAAGCCGATCTGCCCGGAAAAGTGACTTGATTTCTTTTCCATTACAATCCCATCCTTCTTCTATTAAGGCAACGCTGCGTTATTGCGGTTTTTTTGCAGGATTGCCTGCATTTTTACTTGCCGAATTAGTATAGCACAGGATATAATATCAGTATAACAAATATAATTACTGATATACATAAATATATGTAATGGATGTGAGAACATGAAAGAACTGACGGACCGATATGAGGTTTTTCTAAAGGTCTGCGAAACCGGCAGCTTTTCCAAGGCGGCAGAAGCGCTGAATTATACCCAGTCCGGCATTAGCCAGATCATGGCGGGACTGGAGGACGAGCTGGGGGTGCAGCTGTTTGCACGGTTTAAGCGCGGCGTTGTGCTTACGGACAACGGAAAGCGACTGACCCCTTATATTCGGGAGCTGGTGAATCAGAAATATATGCTGCGGCAGGCGGCGTTTGACATCAACCATAAGGTGGAGGGAAAACTGCGGGTGGGCAGCTTTTCCAGCATTACTGCTCTGTGGATGCCTCATATGATTCACTATTTCAAGGAACACTATCCCAAGGTGGAAATTGAAATTCTGGACGGAAATTACGATGAAATTCGGGACTGGATTCTCCATGGTCAGGTGGACTGCGGATTCCTGTCCTCCATTGTGGCAGGAGAGCTGCGGTTCCATCCTCTGTGGGAGGACCCGCTGTGTGCGGTATTGCCGGTGGGGCATCCGTTGGCGGAGAAGGAGAGAATTACCCTGCCGGAGCTGTTCCGGTATCCGCTGATTATCGAAACGCCGGGCTGTGACAATGACATTCAGCATCTTCTGGAGAAATGCCCGGTGACCCCGGAGATTCTCTACAGCTTTCGGGATGATTCGCTGATTATGGCGTTTGTAAGGAGCGGGCTGGGGGTGACGATTTCCCAGGAGCTGGTGCTTCGGTCCTTTACCAGCGGCGTGGTGGCAAGGCCGTTGGAGCCGAGGTGCAGCAGGACCATTGGGCTGGCGTTTCCCAAGACGGCAAACTCCGTGGTGTCTCAGACCATGCTTCGGTATTTTGAGGACTGGACCGGAAAAATGGCGGCGGATGAAAGCAGTATGGCTTGACAGAAAACCGCGGCGGTATTATGATAACCCCGTATGAACATGCAATAAACGCCGGACTCCTACGGCTTCGGCGCGATAACAGGAAAAGGAGTGCTGTTTATGAAATCCAAGGTCTTTTTTACCAAAGAAATTACTCCGGAAAAGGTGGTTGCACTGTATCAGGCGGTTGGTCTGGAGCTGAAGGGCAAGGTTGCGGTCAAGGTCCATTCCGGTGAGCAGGGTAATCAGAATTTCCTGAAGCCCGACTTCTGGAAGCCCATGATCGAGCAGGTGAAGGGCACTGTGGTGGAATGCAACACGGCATATCCCGGTGAGCGGAATACCACCGAGAAGCACCAGGCTACCATGGAAAAGCACGGCTGGACCAAGGATTTTCCTGTGGATATTATGGACGCCGAGGGTCCGGATCTGGAGCTGGAGATCCCCAAGGGCGTGAGAATTCAGAAGGATTACGTGGGTAAGCACATGGCAAACTATGATTCCATGCTGGTGCTGTCTCACTTTAAGGGGCATCCCATGGGCGGCTTTGGCGGCGCACTGAAGCAGCTGTCAATCGGCTGCGCATCCTCCTTTGGTAAGGCGTATATCCATGGCGCAGGCAAGCCCGACGAGATGTGGACCACTGAGCAGAATGCGTTCCTGGAGTCCATGGCAGACGCGGCTTCCGCTGTGGTGGACTACTACAAGGGCAACATGATGTTTATCAATGTTATGAAGAACATGTCCGTGGACTGCGACTGCTGCGCTGTGGCAGAGGACCCCTGTATGGCGGATATCGGCATGCTGGCGTCGCTGGACCCCATTGCGGTGGATCAGGCGTGCCTGGATCTGGTCTTCGCTTCCGACGATCCCGGTCGGGATCATCTGGTGGAGCGGATTGAAAGCCGGAATGGCGTGCATACCGTTGAGGCGGCTGCGGCACTGGGCTTCGGCTCCAGAGAGTATGAGCTGATCAATCTGTAATTTTTAAGGCAACACCGCACAAATGTGTTATCGGGCTACAGCCAATCTTTTCCGCCGGAAATTCGTTATTTTT
>CAJKNS010000298.1 GCA_905201305.1 uncultured Eubacteriales bacterium | reverse complement strand
AGCGAGTCTGCCAATTCCACCACTCGCGCATTTCAAATTGCTTGGATATTATATAAAATAGATTGCCGTTTGTCAAGCACTTTTTTCATTTTTCTGTTGCCATGGGGATTTTTCCGTATTATACTGGAGGAAACACCGGAAAGGAGCGGAGTAATATGAAGCCGCTTGCGGAAAATGTCCATCTTACCCCCTTGGGAGATGCGCTGGAAATCGTAGACCAGACCCTCCTCCCCACAGAAAAGCGCCTGATTACCCTGAAAACCCGGGAGGAGCTCTATCGCGCCATTTATACATTGCAGGTGCGCGGCGCCCCTGCAATCGGGATTTTTGCAGGCTATGCACTGTATGTTCTGGCGCAGCAGATCGACGCCTCAGATTTTCCTGAATTCTATCGCCAGCTATCTGAGGACGCTGGCTATTTGGAGGAAAGCCGTCCCACTGCGGTGAATCTCAGCTGGGCGCTTCGGCGGATGCTGAATTGTGCAAAGTCGCAATCATCCGCATCCCGTGATGAGCTGCTGAAGGCGCTGCTGCGAGAAGCCACCGCCATTCAGCAGGAGGACATTGCCATGAACCTCCAGATTTCCCGCAACGGTCTGTCTCTTTTGAAGCCCGGCGATGGGATTCTCACCCATTGCAACGCCGGTCCCCTGGCAACCTCCGTCCACGGCACTGCGCTTGGTCCCATTCTGCTGGGGCAACAGGAGGGCTATGGCTTCCATGTCTACTCCGATGAAACCCGTCCGCTGCTCCAGGGCGCCCGTCTGACTGCCTATGAGCTTCAGGAAGCCGGCGTAGACGTCACGCTGATCTGCGACAATATGGCGTCGCTGGTAATGGCGCAGGGCAAAATCAACGCCTGCCTGGTGGGCTGTGACCGCATCGCTGCCAACGGCGACACCGCCAATAAGATCGGCACCAGCGGCGTTGCGATTCTGGCGCATCACTATGGCATCCCAGTCTATGTACTGGGTCCCTCCTCCACCATCGACATGAGCTGTCCCACCGGTAAGGACATTGTCATCGAGGAGCGTCCCGGTGAGGAAATCCGCAGTAAATTCTATGCCCAGCCCCAGGCGCCCTTGAACGTCAAATGCTATAATCCCGCCTTTGACGTCACCGATGCGCGGCTGATTTCCGGAATTATTACAGAAAAAGGCATTTTCCATTATCCGTACACGGATCAATTTCAAGAAGTTTTCTCTAACTAACTGATTTCCATGAAAAAATCTTGCATTATCACCGGATTTCATGATATAATCATGGAAATAGCTGTGAAACCTGACAAAATGAAATGTGGTGACTTGATTGCAAATTCACGAATCAGCAGAAAACTATCTGGAAACCATCCTGGTCCTTCACAACCAGAAGGGCACGGTTCGTTCCATCGACATTGCCAATGAGCTGGGATTCTCCAAGCCCAGTGTCAGCGTTGCCATGAAAAACCTCCGGGAAAACGGATATATCACCGTCAGCCCCGAGGGCTCCATCTCCCTGCTGCCTGCCGGTCAGGCAATTGCCGACAAAATCTATGAGCGCCACACCCTGATTACCGATCTGTTGGTGGCGCTGGGCGTCGATCCGGAGGTTGCCGCCGAGGACGCCTGCCGGATCGAGCATGTCATCAGCGAAGAGAGCTTTGCTGCCATCAAAGCTCACGCCCGGAAAAACATCCCGGAGCTGCTGAATAAACAGGAATAACGCTTTGGAGCTGCTGCATCCGGTTGCGGCAGCTCCTTCTTCATCCAACAGGAAAGGACGATCCAACTTGCTCAGTGAATCCCATATTGACGTACGCTACCCGGACTGCGACCCCATGGGCATTGTCCACCATGCAGTCTACCCCATCTGGTACGAAATCGCCCGGATGGACTTTTTTGCCGCAGTCGGCTACCCCTACGAGGCAATGAACAAAGAGGGCATCAATCCCCCTATGGTTAATCTGAATCTCCAGTATGCCGCGCCGGTACGCTATCCCGGGCATGTTACAGTCCGTACCGCCTGTACCCTGTGTCAGGGAAAAAAGCTGGAGCTTCGTTATGCGGTCTATCAGGATGGGAATCCCCGTCCGGTTGCCACCGCTACATCCTTCCACATCTGGACCGGTCCGGACATGAAATCTCTGGACATGTCCACAAAGCCGGAGATCTACCGGAAGCTCACCGCCGCTGTAGAGCAGCCCGGGATTCTGATTCTGGCTGGCGGACGCTCC
>CAJKNS010000297.1 GCA_905201305.1 uncultured Eubacteriales bacterium | reverse complement strand
GATGTGGCAGGCGGCTGGGCAGCAGAAATCTATGCGCCCAACGCGGCAGGCTTTACCTGGAGCTTTAATTCCGGCTATCTCTGCGGCAAAGCTGTCGCGGAAGCAATTCAATCAATCTAAGGCAACACCAAAGGAGGAAGCAACAAATGAAATCGAAGCTATCCCTGCTACTGGCAGCATGTATGCTGCTGGGGTTACTGGCTGGATGCGGCGGCGAAGCTGCCGGCAGCACCTCTGCTGTCCAGAACGAATCGGTATCGACCGCTACGGATTCCGCCCCCGAAAGCACCCCTGCACAGGTGCCCGCAGTCTGCCGCAGAAGCACAGGCCTCCGTCTCCGAACCTTCCATGGAGGAGCCGGAAGTGGACAAAACCATCACTCTGCCTCTGACCCAGGACGATGTGAGCTTTACCATGTGGCACGACTTTGTTCCGCCCCTTGCCGACTACATGGACGGCATGCAGGACAACCTGGCTTATCAGACCATGGAGGAGCGCACCGGCGTACATATGGAAATCACCAGTGTGACAATGGACTCCGCTGCAACCGCCCTGTCGCTGATTATCGCATCCGGCGACTATCCAAACCTGATCGACGGTTTTGCGGGCTATTATGGTCAGGGTATTGACACCGCAATTGACGCTGACATCATTCTCGATCTTGCCGAATACAAGGACTTGATGCCGAACTACTTTTCGCTGGTAGACGGTAACGAGGAGTATTCCAAGGATGCCTATACGGACTCCGGCGCCATGGGTCTTGCCTACACGCTGAATGAGAAGCATGTGGTGGAGTCCGGTCTGGTGCTCCGCAAGGACTGGCTGGACGAGCTGGGCATGGACATTCCCGTGACCTATGACGACTTTACGGATGTTCTGACTGCCATGCGCAACACCTTTGGCGGCTGCTTCTGGACAACCTATCTGGGCGACGACATCACCAAGTCCATTTCCGCCGGCTTTGGAATCACTGCCTATAATAACGGCTCTGAAACCTACTTTGAGCAGATTGACGGTCAGGTTGTGTTCAGCCCTCTGGAGGACGGATATCTGGAATATGTTACGCTGATGAACCAGTGGTATCAGGCAGGCATTTTGTACCCGGACTTCGTCTCCGGAACCGGAACCACCACCTGTGACGCTGATCTGATGGGCAGCGGACAGATTTCCATGGTTTCCACCCCCGCAGGTCCCATGGAGCAGTTCTATGGCGCCACATCGGACGAGAGCTTTGATCTGGCTGCGGCAGCTCGTCCTGTGAAAAAAGCAGGGGATGTGGTCCATCAGGGTACAACCAATGTAATGGTTTCCAGCAATGGCTTCTCCGTTGGCACCTCTGTCAGCCCGGAGGACCCCAATTTTGAAATTCTGATGAAATGGCTGGATTACTGGTACACCGAGGATGGTTCCACTCTGGCAAACTACGGCATCGAAGGGGAAACCTTTAACTATGATGCAGACGGCAACCCTGTTTTCACGGAGCTGATGACCAATAACCCCGACGGTCTGGTGTTTACCCTCTGCATGAACCGCTATGTGCTGTTCGTGGGCTCCTTCCTCAACGACAACACCCGTACTCAGGTAAACTATACGCCGAAGCAGGCGGAATGCGCTGCAACCTGGTCGGAGAGCGAGGGCGACGGCGCATATGTGTATCCCATAAACGTTTCCCTTACCACCGACGAGTCGGATGCATTCAATTCGGCATACAACGATATCGCCACCTATGTGGCTTCGGAAACGCTAGGCTTTATCACCGGCACCGTGCCGCTGAGTGAATACGATTCCTTCTGCAGCACCATCGAATCCATGGGGATTCAGGACCTGATCGACATTTATCAGGACGCTTTGGATCGCTATAACGCAAGATAATTGCACATTCCAGGCAGGTCAGCGCAGAAAGCCGCGTTGACCTGCCTTTGTGTTTTCAATTGGTGCATTCCAAAGCTCTGTACAGCGGCAGCCTTAAAAAATCAGGGCAGTCGCATATTAAGCGACTTTGGCAGAGGTCTTTCTGCGGTACCTCTATACCGCTATCTCACCGGTGCCGCTGGCTGCATTCGCTGGAGAACCCAGCCAGAGCATCGGCGTGAGCTTCCTGAAATCCTATGCCGCAGTGTGTTTGGAGGGTGTTGTGATTGCACTGTGCTGTGTGATTTACTCTGCCTATCGAAAGGATTATATTATGGAAATCAAAGTAAACCGAGAAATACGCAACTACAATGAAGCAATCTTCCTTG
>CAJKNS010000296.1 GCA_905201305.1 uncultured Eubacteriales bacterium | reverse complement strand
CAAAAAAGGAGCTGCCACCCGGCAGCTCCTTCCTTTCATATCACAATCTGTCCATCCAGAATCTTCATTGCCGTCTGCACCATCTTTGCGCCGGTATCCATACTCCGTTTCTGAATAAACCGGTGCGCCTGTTCCTCGGTCATGCAGTTCCGGTTCATCAGCAGCTCCTTGGCGCGGGTGATGAGCAGCTTGTCCTCCGCGGACCGCTTGGGCACCGGGGCTGATTCCACGCCCCCCTGATCCAGCAGCATCCGAACGGAATCCACCAGCTCCGACTTCTGCACCGGAGCCGACAGCTTACAGATTTCCGGGTGATAGCAGCTCTCCAGCTCCATTTGGGTTGCCAGCAGCAGCACGGAAAAGCCCTGGGGCAGGTTTTCGTACAGCTCGTCCGCCATCATGTCCATGAGCCGATAGCCGCACAGCACCACGCCGCCGTTCATTCTGCCGCACCACCGCAGCACCTCGGCACCGCTGGAGCACGCCGCCGACACGCGAATTCCGGTGGATTCAAAGATATCGGTCATGCGCTGCCGGGTTTTTTCTCCGGCAAATGCCACCAGAATATGATTCATATCCACCGCACTCCTCTCCGAATTGTTAACGTTCCTCCGGTTCGATCAATAGCGGATCAGGTAGCGGTCTGCCCCCCACTGGCTGATGCTGGTGCGGTATTCGTCCCACTCCTGCTTTTTGCCGGTGAGATAGGCGGCGCTGGCATGCTCGCCCAGAGTGTCCATAATCAGTCCGTCCGCCTCCATGGCGTCGATGGCTTCCTTGAGGTTGGCAGGCAGGCTGCGGATGCCGTTCTTCTCCCGCTCGCCGGGGGTCATGGCAAAGATATTCGCCTTGATCTCCTCGGGGGGCGTCAGATTCCGCTTCACGCCGTCCAGACCCGCAGCCAGGCACACTGCCAGCGCCAGATAGGGGTTGCAGGCGGGATCAGGGCACCGGAGCTCCACCCGGGTGGCGCTTCCTCTTACGGAGGGAATGCGGATCAGCGCGGACCGGTTGCTGGCGGACCATGCCACATAGCAGGGCGCCTCATAGCCGGGCACCAGCCGCTTATAGCTGTTGACCAGCGGGTTCAGCACCGCCGCCATGCCGGGCACATGGAGCATCAGTCCCGCAATGAAGCTGTAGGCGGTCTTGCTGAGTCCACGGGGGTCAGATTCATCATAGAATGCGTTCTTGCCGTCCTTAAACAGGCTCATGTTGATGTGCATGCCGCTGCCGTTGATGCCATAGATGGGCTTGGGCATAAACGTGGCATGAAGTCCGTTCCGGGATGCATAGGTCTTGACCGTGAGCTTCAAAGTCTCGATCCGGTCTGCGGTGGTCATGGCCTCGGCATATTTAAAGTCCACCTCATGCTGCCCCTGGGCAACCTCATGGTGGCTAGCTTCGATCTCAAAGCCCATTGCCTCCAGCGCCAGGCACACATCCCGGCGGACCGTTTCGCCATGATCTACGGGGCTCAGGTCAAAATAGCCTGCATCGTCCTGGGGCACCGTGGTGGGACGCCCCTTTTCATCGGTTTCAAACAGGAAAAACTCGCACTCGGGACCCACGTTGAAGGTATAGCCCTCTGCCGCCGCCGCATCTACCGCACGCTTCAGCACATTTCTGGGATCGCCCACAAAGGGAGTGCCGTCGGGATTATACACCGAGCACAGCAGCCGCGCCACCTTGCCGTTCATGGGACGCCAGGGCATAATCGCAAAGGAGTCGAGATCCGGGTGAAGATACTGATCGGATTCGTCGATGCGCACAAAGCCCTCGATGGAGCTGCCGTCGATCATGATCTGATTGTTGACCACCTTTTCAATCTGAGATGCCGTCACTGCCACATTCTTGAGCATGCCGAAAATATCGGAAAATTGCAGGCGGATGAACTTTACGTCCTCCTCCTCTACCAGACGGATGATGTCCTCCTTGGTGTACTTCGCCACAACAAATTCCTCCTTATGTTCAAATAAAAAACGGGCGGCACGCAGGCTTGCATGCCCCCCTGTCGATGGGGGTATTATAGAACCTCCCACCCACTTTGTCAATCTATTTTTGGTGCATAAAATATTTTTCTTGCATCATTTTGCGATTTTCACATTTTTATCACAGTTTTTTCAGCAAAATTGCAAGAGGAATGTTTCTCGCGTCAAATATCCGCAGTGTTGCCGAACATTAAACATCATCCGGAATATCTACCGGATACTCCCCCGTAAAGCAGCCCCGGCAGAAGTCGCCCTTGATGTGGGGCACCA
>CAJKNS010000295.1 GCA_905201305.1 uncultured Eubacteriales bacterium | reverse complement strand
CTGCCGTTACCGCAAAACAGCGGGGGCATGAGGTCATTTTGTTGGAGAAGAGCGGCGTTCTTGGCGGCAAGCTGAATTTTTCGCGGCAGGTACCCTTTAAGCGGGATCTGTGCAAGTTCATGGATTATCTCATCCACATGGTGGAGAAGACCGGCGTGGAGGTTCGGCTGAACACCGAGGCAACCGCAGAACTGGTGGAGTCTCTGGAGCCGGATGCGGTGATTGCAGCGGTTGGCGCAAAGGCGCTGGTGCCCCCGATTCCGGGTGTAGACGGCGCAAATGTGATTACCGCAGAGGAAGCCTATCGGAAAATCAAGGCGGGCGAGGACATCGGACAACGGATTGCCGTGTTGGGCGGCGGCGACGTGGGCTGTGAAACTGCAGTATACCTTGCGCAGGAAGCCGGAAAGACCGTAAGCCTGGTGGAGATGACCGATACCCTGGCTGCCGCATCCTGCGCCATTCCCAGAACCGCCATTACCAAGGAAATCGAAAAATGTGTGGACGCCCATACCGGCTCCCGCTGCACCGGCATTACCAAAGATGGGATCACCTATGTGGATGCCACCGGCGAGCACAGCATTCAGGCGGATACCGTGGTGCTGTCCGCAGGCATGGTGCCGCAAAAGGAGCAGGCGGAGGCATTCCGTATGATTGCCGGGGAATTCTTCCCCATCGGTGACTGCGTCAAAGCCAATAATGTTCGGACTGCCGTTCGTACCGGCTATGACAGCGCCATTCAGCTGTAAGGAAGTGGTGAACCATGGAGAAAAACATCTATGACGCCTATGTGGACATTCTGAAGGAAGAGCTGCTGCCTGCCATGGGCTGCACCGAACCCATTGCGGTTGCCTATGCCGGCGCATTGGCGAAACGGGCGTTGGGTGCGCTGCCGGAACGGGTGGACCTCTGCGTCAGCGGGAATATCATCAAGAACGTAAAGTCCGTGATTGTCCCTCATACCGGCGGACGGAAGGGACTGAAGGTTGCGGTGGCAGTTGGCATCTGCTGCGGCGATGCGGCGCAGGAGCTGGAGGTGATCTCCGGGGTGACTGAGCCACAGCTGAAGGAGCTGGACGAATATCTGGAGCAGGTGGAGGTGAAAATCTCCGAATCTGCTGCCAACTGCCCCTTTGACATTCAGGTGACGGTTTATCATGGAGCAAGCAGCGCCTATGCCCGGATTATTGGACATCATACCAATGTGGTCAGCATAAAGAAGGACGGCACAGTATTGCTGGAGGTGCCGTTCCAGGACGATTTGGTGCAGGCGCCGGAAAACCGGAAGCTGCTGGATGTGGAGCACATTGTCCGGTTTGCCGACGAGGTGAAAATTTCCGATGTACAGGAGGTTCTCCAGCGGCAGATTGACTACAATATGGCGATTGCCCAGGCAGGCATGGACGGCAGCTATGGCGCAACCATCGGAAAAATTCTGCTGAAATCCTACGGCAACTGCATTCAGAACCGGGCAAAGGCGTGGGCGGCGGCAGGCTCCGATGCGAGAATGTGCGGCTGCGAGCTGCCTGTTGTGATTAACTCCGGCAGCGGCAATCAGGGCATGACTGCGTCCGTTCCGGTGATTGTCTATGCCCGGGAGATGGGGATGACACAGGAGGCGCTGTATCGGGCGCTGGTGGTGTCCAATCTGGTGACGATTCATCTGAAAACCGGCATTGGCAGCTTGTCTGCCTATTGCGGGGCAACCAGTGCAGGATGCGGCGCAGGGGCAGGAATCTGCTATCTCTATGGGGGACGCTATGACCAGATCAGTCATACCATTGTCAATGCCCTTGCCATCAACTCCGGCATGATCTGCGACGGTGCAAAAGCCAGCTGTGCGGCAAAAATTGCCTCCGCTGTGGAGGCGGGACTGCTGGGCATGCAGATGAATATGCACGACAGTCAGTTCTTTGGCGGCGACGGCATTGTCATCAAGGGTGTAGAAAACACCATTCGCGCGGTGAGTCAGATTGCCCGGGAGGGCATGCGGGGCACCGATCAGGAGATTATCCATTTGATGATCGGCGGCGAGGATTGATTGCCCAAACAATTTGTGCTAGAATGGGCGCAAAGGGGATGAGCTTATGACGGTGCTTCAAATGCAGTGCTTCTTGGAGGCGGCAGAGCTGGGCAGCTTTGCGGTGGCTTCGGAAAAGCTGTATATTTCTCAACCCACCATGAGCCGCCAGATTCGCACCCTGGAGGAGGAGCTCCAGGTGGCGCTGTTTGTCCGGGATCATAACGCAGTGAAGCTCACGGATATTGGGCGGGAGCTCC
>CAJKNS010000294.1 GCA_905201305.1 uncultured Eubacteriales bacterium | reverse complement strand
ACCCCCGACCTGCTGATTACAAATCAGCTGCTCTACCAACTGAGCTATACCAGCAAACTCTCTCAAAGAGCATGGCTATTATATCGCTGGGGTCCCACTTTGTCAAGCACTTTTTTCGAAAACCGCCGATTTTTTTGTTTTCGCCTTGTAAACAGCTATTTCCGGTGGTACACTAGAAAAGATAGACAAAAGTTAGACAAAACGAAAGGTCGTGGCGGACATGTGGACCGATGACGCAATTTTAGCCGGTGTGCTGGAGGAATTTGAGGAACTGTGCCGGATTTCCCACCCCTCCGGTCATGAGGCACAGGTGGCAGCAATGCTGTCGGACCAGCTCGCTGCCCTGGGCTATCACCCCGCCCTGGATGCTGCTGGAAATTTGCTCTGTGACATTCCGGGCACAGAGGGACTGGGAATGATGCCGCAGCTGGCATTGCAGGCACATATGGACATGGTCTGCGTGGGCGCATCAGACTATGCGCCGGAACGTGACCCCATTCACACCTGCCGGAAAGACGGCTTCCTCTGCACCGATGGTCGGAGCTCTCTGGGCGCGGACTGCGGCATTGGTCTTTCTGCCGCCATGTATTTGCTGAAAGCAAACCGTCCGCATGTCCCCCTTCGGCTGATTTTCACGGTGGATGAAGAGCGGGGGCTCTCTGGCGCAAAGCAGCTTTCGACAGACTGTCTTTCCGGCTGCTCTGCCCTGATCAATCTCGACGGCTTTCACTTTGGTGAACTGATGATTTCCAGTGCAGGCGGTCGCCGACAAACCTTCCGCCGTACACCGGATTGCTTTTTTCCCATGTTGGACCATCCCGTCACCCTGACGGTCTCCGGGCTTTTGGGCGGTCATTCCGGAGATGATATCGGTTCCGGGCGCGCCAATGCCGCGCAGCTGCTGCTTTGGCTGCTGCAATCCATAGAAACGCCCTATGAGCTTGCCGGAATCGACGCCGGAACCCAGCACAATGCCATTCCCCGATGCGGCAGTGCACACATCGTCATGGATGCCCGGGATCTCGACGCCGTCACCGCGTTGGTCGCTCAATTCCAGCGGGACGCCCAGGCAATGTACCCTGCTGATCCCGATCTTACAATTGCGCTGACTCCTGCGGAAATGCCCGCCGCTGTTTTGACCGTGGATGAGCGGGACGATCTTCTGGCGCTGGGCGGTCTGATTCCCTATGGCGTTTCCGAAATGCATCCGCTGCTTCCGGAGATTCCAGGTGTCTCCTGCAACCTTGGTCGTATCTATGCAGATCCTCAGCAGCTGGAGATTCAAAGCTTTATCCGCGCCTGCCAGAACGATACCATGGAGGTGCAGGGAGATTTCCTTGCCGCTGCCGCCGAGGGCTTCGGCTATTCGGCATGGAGCGACACCTATCCCGCCTGGTTCGGCGTTGCGCAGGACCCGCTGACGGACCTGTTCCTGGCAGAGGGAACCGCATTGGGCTTAACGCTCGAGAAAAACGCCGTTCATGTGGGGCTGGAAACCTCCATTTTGCATCATCTTGCGCCGGATCTTCCCATGGTATCCACCGGAATGGACGTTTTGTCACCTCACTCCCCCAGCGAACGGGTACGGCTTTCTACTATTGTTCCCTTTGCTCGGCTGCTGAGCGCCGTTTTATGCCATTGGGGACAGAATTGTACCCATATGGCGTAAGTTCCTTTACATAACACAACATCTTGTGGCATTCTTTCTGGAATGCCACAAAATTTTGTGTCTTTTTGTCTGATTCACGCTTTTTCCCCTTGACATCACAGATTCTCTGTGTCAAAATATAGTGGCGTAAGCGAGCGGAAAACACTAGATATTGTGCCCCGTGGTTTGGACCACCACAACAGATCGGCATGAAATATGTAAAGAAAGAGGAAACGATATGATTCAAAGTATTATCAAGCGCGATGGTCGTGTGGTGCTCTATGAGCAGGGCAAGATCGCTTCTGCCGTACTCAAATCTCTGGAAGCAACCGGCGAGGGCAATGCTGTCGACGCCGCCCGGGTTGCCAACGCTGTCCAGGCTGATCTGGAGGCAAAATACCCCACCTCCTCCCCCAACATTGAGGCAATTCAGGATGCGGTGGAGCAGGAGCTGATGAACCACGGCTTTAACGCCACCGCAAAGGCATACATTCTTTATCGTGCCAACCGCACCCGTGCCCGGGAAGCCAACACTGCACTGATGAAGACCATCGATGAGATCACCAACATCGACGCCCGTGCCAGCGACATGAAGCGCGACAACGCCAACATCGACGGCAACACCGCCATGGGCTCCATGCTGCAAATCGGTGCAGCAGGCGCTAAGGCGTATAACGAGGTCTATCTGCTCCGTCCCGAGCACGCAAAAGCCTATCGGGAGGGCGAT
>CAJKNS010000293.1 GCA_905201305.1 uncultured Eubacteriales bacterium | reverse complement strand
GGCGCTTTGGCTGGGAAACAGGCTCCAAAGCGGGAGCGGGAATCGGCGTTTGTTCCGGTTGGGGCTGCTCTGCCAGAATTTTTGCTGCCAATTCGGGGATGGGACCCAGGGAAGCAACGGCTTCTTCCTCGGTCATGCCGTCCTCCATGCGATCTGCCACGATCTCCATATAGTAGTCCAGCAGGGGACGAATTTCCTCCGGGGGCATGGATTGGAGTTGTGCCCCCAGCTCGTTGATGAATTCAAGTTTTTTCACGATCATACTCTCCTTTGATGTAGGCATACAGTGCCATAACAGATTCCCATTCCGCCAAAAATTCCTGAATGCGCTGAACACCCTGGGGGGTGATGCTGTAATATTTTCGAAGGCGCGAGGCATGCTCACGGCTGTAGGTGGTCAGGCAGCCGCTGTTTTCCAGACGGCGGAGAATGGGGTAGAGGGTGGATTCGGAAATGGTGGTGTGGGGCGAGATATCCTTGATGATCTGGTAGCCATAGGAATCCGCCTTCAGCAGCGTAGAGAGCACCAGAGCATCCAAAACGCCGCGTTTGAGCTGTGTATCCATAAGACACCTCCTGTTACGCTATACTATACAATACATAGTATAATGTGTCAAGGGGTAAGACGATACTGCGAAAGAAAAACTCCGCTGTATCTTTTTGATACAGCGGAGTAAATACTCGATTATTGGGCATCCTGAGCGGTTTCCTCAATGGGAATCCAGACCTCAAAGTAGCCGGTGAGTCCGTCGCCCTCTGCCACGGAACATAGAAGATTGCCCCGGGCGGGACCGCAGATGGTAAGACCATGGGCGTCACAGTAGTCTACCATGTAGCGGATGAGCTGGGGAGAGAAGTTGCCTTTCCCGGTGTTGGTGAACACGGAATGAAGACTCTTTTGTGCGGGAATATGCACCACCGGAGGCGCCGTGCTGACGTTGAGCAGCCGGACATATTCCATCCCCAGACTCAGCCCCCAGGCATAGTCCTTGCCGCCCTGATCCAAAAGATCGTCCTTTTCGATCTCAAAGCAGCGGTGGGTGAAGGGCATGAGTCCCAGCCAGTCGTGGCTGAGCTTTTGAAGGGCAGGGGAGTTCCGATAGGTGTCGGTGTAGCGGTTGAGATAGCGGATATATTCCGGGCTTTCTACAATCTCGCATACCCCCAGCAGCTCCTTGGACAGCTGGAGATCCCGGCGATATTCCTCGGACCGGCGGAGCAGCAGCTCACACCGGGCGATGGTTGCCTGCAATTCGTCCTCTTTTTTGAGGAACAGATCATTCAGCTCCTCCGAGGAGGGAATCTTGACCATGTCGGCAATCTGGTCGATGGAAAAGCCAAAGTTTTTAAACCAGAGACAGTCCAGAAGAAAGTTGATGTCCCAAAAATCATAATAGCGGTAGTCGTTGTGTTTTCCCTTCATGGGCATCACAACGCCTTTTTTTTCATAGTATCGCAGCAGGTCCGGGGAAATGCCCAGAATCTTTGCCACATCACCGATTTTGTACTGCATGGAGGTGCCTCCTAATCATCTTCTCTGCTGTGCAGATTCAAAAATATTATAGGCGATTTTCACGAAAAACGCAATGGCAGAGGCAAAAAGGATAGAAAAAATTCCTGAGAGGGGGTTGACTCTGGAACTGTTCCAAGGTGTATCATATGACACGGATCAAATCAATACACTACATATATAGGAGGAAACAATCATGGCCTACATGCCTCTCGACAAAGTAAAAATGTACCTGGACGACTCCAAGATGGTTAAGATCTATGATCTGTCCCAGCCCTGGGGCGTTGACACCCCCCTGTGGCCCTTCCCCGGTGCCCGTACCGACCTGCAGTTCCCCCGCGGTCAGTATCTGGGTCGGTTCCACAAGAGAACCATGACCTACACCGGCACCCTGCATGCAGGTACCCATATGGATGCTCCCAACCATGTGCTCCATGAGGAGGAAGTGGATCGGGAAGCAAACGGCTATACCCTGGCTGAGATTCATCTGGAGCGCTGCATCGGCTCCGGTATCATCGTAGACATGCGCTACCTGAAGGATGAGTTCGAGGAGAAGTGGAACGCTGCTGAGGGCGATCCCGCAAAGATGGGCAACATTTGGCACATCATCACTCCCGAGGAGTTCGACGCTGCATGTAAAAAGGACGGTCTTGAGGTCCGCGAGAACGACTGGGTTGTCATCAACACCGGCTTCCATCATTACTGGAGGGTCAACAACGACAAGTACTACAACTACTATCCCGGCGAGGGTCCCGAGCTGGCAAACTACCTGACCCATGAGAAGCACATCAAGGGCATTTCCGGCACTTGGGGCGCTACCGATGCTCCTCTGTGGCATGATCCTCTGTCCGAGCAGATGCCTTGGCTGGATAAGGCATACCGCAAGGCAACCGGTCTGGA
>CAJKNS010000292.1 GCA_905201305.1 uncultured Eubacteriales bacterium | reverse complement strand
AGGCTCTCCAGCTGGCACACGGGGAAGCGCTCCAGCTGCCGGGCAAATTCCGTCTCCGCGTTCCGGTCAAAATCCGGCGCGCCCAATCCCATGGGAAGACCGGTGACGACGCACTCAATGGTGCCGCCAATGGAGTCCAGGTGGGACTTTGCATTCAGAATCAGGTCCTGCATTTTTTGACCCTGATCGTCGGACAGCACCGGAAACGGCTTTTGACCGCAGGCAATTAACCCGTCCATATCCGGATGCACCGGATCAATGGTGGTGTCTGCGACGTTTCCAACCGAGGCAATGTGTGCCGCGGATTGAATGCCCCGTTCCCTGAGAATCAGCTTGGCAACGGCACCGGCAGCCACCAGCGGAGCTGTCAGCCGTCCGGAAAAGTGTCCGCCGCCGCGATAGTCGTTACAGCCGTGATAGCGGACATAGCCGGTGAGATCGGCATGGCCGGGACGGGCGAGATAGCGAATGGCGGCATAATCCTTAGAATGCTGATCGCCGTTGCGGATCATCATACAAAGGGGAGTGCCGGTGGTTTTGCCCTCGAAAACGCCGGAAAGCACCTCTACCTGATCCGCTTCCTTTCTGGAGGTGGAAAGCGGACTGTTTCCGGTGGCACGGCGGCGGAGTTCTGCGGCAATGAAGTCCATGTCCATGGAGATACCGGAGGGAACATCCTCCAATACAACCCCAATGGCGGGACCGTGGCTTTCGCCAAAGATGGTGTAATTCACGATGACACCTCCTGAATCTGTCCGCCGAGACGGCAATAGTCGTTCCAGAAGCCGGGATAGGACTTCTTGACGCTTTCAGCGCCGGTAAGAGAAATGGGGGCGCGGCATACGGTGGCTGCTATGGCTGCCATCATGGCGATTCGGTGGTCCCCCCAGCTGTCTACCGTGACGCCGCCAGTGAGGGAGGAAACGCCGTGAATGGTCAGATGATCTTCGCCCTCCTCAATGCTTGCGCCCATGGCATTTAATACAGCGGTGACGGAGGCGAGCCGGTCACTTTCCTTGAGCCGCAGTCGGGCGGCACCGGAGATGACCGTGGTTTCGCCGTCCCGAAGCGCCGCACAGAGTGCCAGAGGTGGAACCAGATCCGGGCAATCCCGCACATCCAGGTCCACAGGTCCGGGAACGCTTAGCTGCTTCATATAATCCACAACGATTTTGTCCCCCTGTACGCTGTCCGGGTTCATGCCGGTTACGGTGACCGGGTTGCCGATGCCCTGGGCAGCATAGAAAAAGCCGGACTGGGAATAATCCGCTTCCACCGCAAGGTTATGGGGATGGTAGACCTGATTGCCGGGAACATGCCAGCCCTGGGCGGTGGGATGAATGGTAATGCCGAACTGCCGGAGGGCGTCCAGGGTGAGATTCACGTAGCTTTCCGATTCCAGCTGGGTGGTGAGCACAATGTCACTGTCGCCATGGAGCAGGGGCAGGGCATAGAGCAGACCGGTAATAAACTGGCTGGACACATCCCCGCGCAGGGAATACCGTCCCGGTGTCAGAGTGCCGCGAACGGTGAGCAAATCCCCCTTCAGCTGATATTCGATGCCCTTTTCCCGAAAAATCTCAAAATAGGGAGTCTGGGGGCGCTGCATCAATCTGCCGTGACCGCGAAACGCAACGCTGCCGGTAAGCGCCAGCGCAATGGGAATCAAAAAACGAAGGGTGGAGCCGGATTCGCCGCAGTCCAGCACCTGACCGGCGGGGGCTGTATGCCCGGCATTTCCTGTGATTTGCAGGGTGGTATCGTCCAGATACGCGCTGCCTGCGCCCAGTGCCTCCATACAGCCCAGCGTGGCGGTAATATCATTGCTGCCGGAGACGGAGCGAAGGGTGCTGGTTCCGCCGGCAAGGGAAGCCCCCATAATCAACCGATGCGCCTGACTTTTCGACGCAGGCGGGGTAATGGAGCCGTGAAGCCGCTGGGGTGTAATCATAAGCTTCATAGGATGCACTCCTTTACCAGTTCCAGCAGTCTGGACTGGGGCATTTTTACGGGCTGGGCATGACCGATCTCCGTAAGGGCAATGAGGTTGATGTCGCTGCCCTGACTCTTTTTGTCCTTGACCAGGGTTTCACGATAATCCTGCTCCGATGCGGTGATAGCGGTGGGGAGTCCATAGCTCTGGAGCAGCGAAGCAATTTCCTGCTCCGCGGAAGTAGGGGTAATGCCAAGGTGTGCGCCGATCTTTGCGGCGGCAACCATCCCCGCAGCCACGGCTTCCCCATGGGTGTATTTCTCATACTGATAGGCTTTTTCGTAGACATGCCCCAGCGTATGACCGAAGTTCAGAAGCATTCGAATGCCAGTGTCGTGCTCATCCTCCTCCACCACCTGACGCTTGATATCGCAGCAGCGGAGGGTAATGTCCTCGATATGGTCCATGATGCCCTTTCGGTCCTGCAGCGCCCGAAGCTGATTAAACAGCGCCCGGTCCCAAATGCAGCCGTATTTAATGACCTCTGCCATGCCATCGGAGAAAACACGATCCGGCAGGGTGCTG
>CAJKNS010000291.1 GCA_905201305.1 uncultured Eubacteriales bacterium | reverse complement strand
GCGGCGTCCTTTACCCAGCTGATGCCCCTGCCGCTGTTTATGCCGCTGGCGGAAAAGCACGACATTGCGGCGTTTATTCCCCCGGAGCTTATGGCGGTCAGGGAATATGACAGAATCCACGGCACCGGCTTTATGGAAACGCTGAAAACCTATTCTCTGGGGCTGTTCCATAAGCGGCAGGCGGCAAGGGCGCTCCATATCCATGTGAACACCCTGTGCTACCGGCTGGAGCAGGTGGAAACGCTGTTCGGCTTGGGCAGCGAGACGCAAAAGGATCAATTGCGATTGGTGTGCAGCTTTTTGATTCTGGGATTGGTGGATCAGACGGAATATTTGCCGGATACATCGGAATTGGGGGATTCTCACAAAATTTCGTTGTAAACGGGCATGCAGCGAATTCTTTACATCTTAAAATGCGCTGGTATAATAGAGACAGAAGCGGATGAACACCGATGAACACCATAAGGAGGGACGGAAATGGCATATCAGATTATCACCATCAACCGTGAATTTGCATCCTGCGGCAGCGAAATTGCCCAGCAGGTGGCGAAAACGCTCCACATTCCCTATGTGGACAAGTTCCTGATTACCGAGGCTGCGGAGAAAAGCGGCGTACATGTGGATCGGGTGGAGGCAACTGACGAGCAGCTGGCGTCCCGATTTGAATATTCCCAGGCGGAGGCAGCCCATTACTATGCCACTGCCAGCTCCGCGCTGCCCACCACCGCGCAGATTGCCGAGATCCAGTTCCAGCTCATTGAGCACATTGCGGAGCAGGGACCCTGCGTGATCGTTGGGCGCTGCGCCAACCATGTTTTGCGGGAGCGCCGGGACGTGCTGGATATCTTTGTCCATGCCTGCCGGGATGTGAGAGTGCAGGAAACCATGAAAATGTTCTCTCTGGGGGAAAAGGAAGCGGTTCGGCTCCTAAAGCGCACGGACAAGGCGAGAAAAGCCTATTATAAAAACTACACCGGCATGGATTGGAACGATCCCAATTCCTATCACATGGTGCTCAACAGCGACCTTTTGCCGGTGGAGCTGTGCGTAAAGCTCATCTGTGATGCTTATCGCGGACTGTAATCTACAGTAAATAAAATTCGGGCGTATTGCAATTTCGCAATACGCCCGTTTGTTTTGCCTTGAAAATTAATCCAGTCCCACTGCTACATCATAGCCGGAACGGACTGCCTGAGTGACCTGCGCGGTCTTGGTGCAGTCGCCGATGGGCAGGAACACATGCTTGGTCTTCCGCAGCTCATCCACCACAGCGCTTCTGGGACGCAGACCCAGGGCGCAGATGACGGTGTCGGCGGGGAACAGGGTTTCCTTTCCGTCTGGGGTAATGGCGATAACGCCCTCGCCGGTGATCTCCTTGCACTTGGTGGAAACCTGGAGCACCGGGGGAACCAGACCGGGCGCGGTGTTCTTGCCGCCTGCCTTCTCGGGGAACAGACCCATGCGGACCTTCAGCGCGCGGCGATGGGCAGCGGTGGTCTCCATGGCGATTTCGGGCGCCATCTCAATGACGGTGACCTCATGCCCCTCTTCGGCAAGGTGCAGCGCGGTTTCGCAGCCAACCAGACCGCCGCCCATAATCACGATCTTCTTGCCCAGGGTTACGCCCTCTTCAAACAGATCGGTGCCCAGCACATAGTTGTCGCCGGGAATGCCGAACTGGCTGGGAATGATGGGATTGGCGCCCACGGCACAAATTACGGTGTCTACATCCAGAGAATCCAGGAACTCGGCGGTGACCTCGGTGTTCAGATGCACCGGTACCTCCAGCAGCTCCAGCTGATGCGCCTGCCACTGCGCAAAACGGTAAAGATCGTGCTTGAAGCTCTCGTGCTGGGCGAATTTCAGTGCGCCGCCCAGGGCATCGGTCTTTTCATAGAGCTCCACCTCATGACCCCGCTGCTTTGCGGTGATGGCAGCCTGCATGCCGCCGGGACCGCCGCCAACCACGGCAACCTTGTGCTTGTGGGCAGCGGGAAGACGGTGCATGGTCGCGTACTCCTGACCAATGACAGGGTTGACGGTGCAGAGAATATTCCGGGTCTTCATCATCTGACCCTGGCAGGAATAGCAGCGCAGGCAGCGGCGAATTTCGTCCTCTCTGCCGTCCCGGAGCTTGTTGGGCAGATCGGGATCGGCAACCAGCGCACGACCCAGCGCAACCAGATCCGCCTTGCCGGTCTCCAGCAGCTCCTCCATCACGTCGGGATCGGAGATGGCGCCCACGCAGGACACGGGCTTCTTCACTGCCTTCTTCACTGCCTCGGCAAGATAAGCGTTGCACGCCTGGGGCAGGAACATGCTGGGATGCATGATGATCCAGGTGTAAAGATCCTCCATGACGCCGGCGGAGATGTTGAACATGTCCACATAGGGCTCCAGCATCTTACACAGCTCTACGCCCTCGTCCAGGTCATAGCCGCCGGGGGTCAGCTCAGAGCCAGAAATACGCAGCTCAATGAGACATTTGGGGGCAGCCTGACGGACCGCCTGGAGCACCTCAATCACAAACCGGCAG
>CAJKNS010000290.1 GCA_905201305.1 uncultured Eubacteriales bacterium | reverse complement strand
AGCTCATCCACGCCGGCATCCAGCATAAACCGTGCGCCCTTGCAGTTGCCGATATGGGCGGCAACCCACATGCCAAGCGTGTGGGCACGGTCACAAATTGCCTTTGCCATTTCCGGTGTCAAATGCGGCGTGGTGTCCATAGAACCGTCGTGGATGCCGATTTTAATGCCCGGATAGCCCAAATCATGTGCCAGCGTTACTGCATCCGCAGCCTCCTGAGGTGTGGTGATGAGATTGCCCACAGGATGATTGGGCATTGGACCTGCGCCGTACCCCCCTGCTACATCAATGTATTTTCCCGTTGCCACCACATGGGCAGTTTCAGGCTTTTGATTGTTTTCCCGGAGCCACTGGGCATAGTCTCGCTGGGGCAGAGTTGACAGCATGCCCAGCTCCCGAACGGTGGTTACACCATTCTGTGCCCAAGCCCGCACGGCATCCTCTTTGAATGCCCGATCATCCACTGCCACGTGAACATGCGCGTCCACAAAGCCCGGTAGAACGGTATATCCGCTCAGATCGATTACCTGGTCGGCAGTTTTCAAATCAGTACCGACGGCAGCAATGGTTTCGCCGTCGATCAAAATATCCAGCGCCGCATGATTATGCTCGGCATCCAGCAGCCGGGCGTTTTTTAGAAGACAGGTCATATACATCCCTCCACGATTATCATAACATACTTTGATGAAAAAGTGGCTGCAAGTTTTGTGCCAAATCGGAATGGCATGGAACTTGCAGCTCTCCTGATAGCTGAGAAAGGAGTGTTTGTGATGCTTTCCATTCAAAAACCCTATTTACTGGAGAAAACCACAAGGCTATCTGCCCTGGAAATTGGAGCGGAGGGAAAAATTGAGACGCCGGAGGGCATGCTGCTGACCATGACGGTGGACGGCGTTCAGATGGATGCGCTGCCCGGCAGCTATCAGGGGGATATTGTACTGACGGTAACCCAGCGGATTCCGGCGCCCATTGAGGGGATGCACCCCAAGCCCGGTGATCCGCCCACCGACTATCGCGCGGTGCTGCTGTTGGGAGAAAACGGTCTGGAGGATAATGCCGTACCCCAGGCATGGATCGGCGGAAGTTGTCAGGGTTCAACCCTGACAGGTGGCAAAATCACCACCACCGGAGAGGCAATGAACGGTCTGATTATAACCGGAGGAACCCATCGAGTGGACGGACTGACCATCCAGAACAGCGGTCACAGTCCCGATGACGGAAAAGGCTTGGGTGCGTCGATTCTCTGCGGCGGCGACAGCGAGACGGTGTTTGAAAATCTCCATATTGAGAATCAGGGTATCCGCAACGATGCCATTGTCACCGGTGCCAACGCCAGGATTACCGTGCGGGACTCCGAAATTCATGTCAAGGGCGGCACACCGGCAGACATTCAGCGGCTCAACCGGCTGCGTCCCGGCAAGGCGTGCATGACCTATGTTTCCGGCGGCTGGGGCACCACCCGGGCGGTAAATGTAGAAAATAATTCCACGGCAGTATTTGAGCGCTGCACCATCACCTCGGAAAACTGGGGTGTGCTTTCCACCGACGGCATTTCCGCGCCCAAGGAATGGGGACCGGTGAAAACGAGAATCTATGCCAAAGACTGTGATGTTGCCATTACCGGGCGGCACGGCTATGGCTCCTATTCCATTGGCGACTGCAATAACATCTTTGACCATACGAAAATGTATGCGCCGGACGTTGCCTATAAGGTTGCAAACGAGCTTTCCGGCGGCGCGTTTATCGGCGGATCAGAGATTATCGGCGGACGATTTGGCGTGATGTGGCAGGGCAATCAGGGCGGACTGCTGCGGGTGGAGGATTCGACGATCCGCTCCGGGCGCACCACCTTTATTGCCCGAGGCTGCTATCCCAGAATTCAGTGCGAGCATGCGGTGCTTCAGCCAGGAAACCGCATTATATTGCAGATGTTTGATTCCGATGACCCCGGATTTGGAAAGCCGGAGGTAGCAGTGGATACGGAAATCCCCGCAAAGGACCCCAATCACGATGTCACCTGCCCCCAATATCACCCGGTTTCCATCTGGGGCTTTCAGCAGGAGCACTGGTGCACAGACCTTCAGGCGAGCTTCAAGGACATGACCATCATCGGCGACTTTTACAACGGCATTACCAATGCGGCAAAGCCAAAATTCCCACCCATGGCAGCGCCCAAGGGTAAGCCCGACAAGAAGCCCGATGCCCCGGCTCCTGAGGGAAAGCCCGCGGGTATGCCGCCTGCGCCCGGGAAAAGCTATCCCATCAATATGGTGCTGGAATTTGACCATGTGGAGCTGGAGGGTGTGATCTCCGCATCCCGGGCACAGCACTCTGTCAAGACCATCTCCGGGGAGAACCGGAAAGAAATCTATCAGGTGTATGATACCCCCTGCCCGGTGGTCAACAACGGCGTGATCGTGACGCTGAAAAACGGCAGCAGCTGGACGGTGATCGGAAAGAGCTACCTTTCTGCGCTGCACGTGGATGAAACATCCGAAATTCGTACGCCGGACGGCTGTGATGTAAAGCTTGTGGTAGACGG
>CAJKNS010000289.1 GCA_905201305.1 uncultured Eubacteriales bacterium | reverse complement strand
GCAGGGACTTGGATAGGAGGGTAACCTTCTGCGCCCGGACAGAGATTTCTCCCCGCTGGGTGCGGAATACCACGCCGTCTACACCGACGATATCGCCGATGTCATACTTTTTGAAAACCTTATAGGGCTCCTCGCCCACTTCGTCCCGGCGGACATAGAGCTGTACTCTGCCCTCCCGGTCCTGGAGATCACAGAAGGTAACCTTGCCCATAACGCGCTTGGACATCAGGCGTCCGACAATTTTCACCGGCTGCTCTTCCATGGCTTCAAAATTTTCCCGAATTTCCTGGGTGTTGTTCTTCTTTTCAAACTTCGTAATCTGGAAGGGGTCCTGACCAGCCTCCTGCAATGCAGAGAGCTTATCCCGGCGGATCTTCAGCAGCTCCCCCAGATTTTCAGTGTCATTCATATTTTCCGGCATCGAAGCCCCTCCGTTCAACGTGTAATTTTCAGAACCTTGTAGGAAATGGTGCCAACAGGTGCTTCCACCTCTACCACATCGCCTACCTTTGCGCCAACCAGCGCAATACCAAAGGGCGCATCATCGGACACTCTGCCATTGAGGGGATCAGCCTCCTGAGAGCCAACCAGCTCAAAGGTCAGTTCCTCATTGTCGTCAATGTCCAGTACCGTAAAGGTGCAGCCCAGACCGATATGATCCGCATCCGACTCACCGGCGTTGATGACCACGGCATTGGCAAGAATCTCCTCCACCTCAGAAATCCGGGCATAAAGCTTTGCCTGCTCGTTTTTCGCGTCGTCATACTCGCTGTTCTCGGACAGGTCGCCGTAACCACGGGCGACCTTAATCATTTCGGTAACTTCTTTATCGCGGTCCGTTTTCAGATAAGTCAGCTCATTCTGCAGTTCCTGGTAACGTTCCGGAGTAAGCTTATATTCTTTTGCCATTGTTCAAAAACACCTTTCCTTCGCCGGTTCCCGGCGGATATCTTTATCGTTTGCCCATCAAGGCAGCAGACAGCCCAGCGCCGCCTGAACCTGCGGATCATCCTCCGGGTCCAGCTTGCCCAGCGCCAGCTGCTGTTTCAGGTCGTCATCCAGCGTGAGCTCCACGTCCGGAGTAACGCCCACATCAATCAGGCTTTCGCCGTTGGGGGTAAAATATTTGCCGATGGAGAGATTCAGGCAGCTGCCATCGGAAAGCTGCAAGCCCACCTGATAGTAGCCCTTGCCGCAGGTCTGCTCGCCAATCACCTTGCCCACGCCGTACTGCTGAATGGCACAGGCAAAATACTCCGCTGCACTGTAGCTGTCGGCATTGCAAAGCCCCGCCATAGGCAGGTCTACACAGTCGGCATCAGAGGTCACAACTTCTTCCTCACCGGCATAGTTGATGGTGTGGAAAATGGTTCCCTCCGGCAGCAGATAGTCGAGGAGCCGAGTCAGCTCCGTCTTGAGTCCGCCGGGATTATTCCGGACGTCAAAGAGCAGGCTGGTTGCGCCCTGGCTTTGGAGCTTCGCCACCAGATCCATGACCGTCTGAGCACAGCCACCGTCAAAGTTGTCAATTTTAATATATCCAACATTGCCGCTGAGCATTTGTCCCGAGGCAGGAATCACCGTCAGCGCACGGCGCTCTACCGTCATGGTCACGGTTTCACCGTTCCGCAGGAAGCCCAGCTTTACCGTGGTACCTTCCTCGCCCTGAACCATGGTTTTCACCTCAGTCAGGGAGATGCCTGTCACAGAAGTACCGTCTACCTCTATGAGAATATCTCCTGCCTGCACGCCCGCTTCCTCCGCAGAGCCGCCGGAAGAAACATTGGTGACCTCATAGCCAATGAGGTTGCCGTCGTCATCGTTCTTGGCGGTAATGGTGATGCCAACGCCCACATAGGAGTTGCTGATATTGTTCAGATAGCTCTGGTAGTCCTCCGCAGAAACATAATAGCTCCAGCGATCTCCCAGTCCGGAGATAATGCCCGACGCCATGGCATCGTTCACCTGGGTCATATCCACATCGTCTCCGATAAAATACTGGTCCACCAGGTCCATCACTTCCTGGTATTTTTCCACGCCCGCTTCTACACCTTGGGTCTGTGTCTGCGGCGTGGAAGTTTTCCGGACCTGCGCCACATTGATGGTTAGTCCCGCGCAAAGCCCCATAACCAGCGCAACCAGCACTGCGGCATATCGACGAATTTTACTGTCCATATGCCGCCTCTTATATTCCAGCCAAACCGCCGATGATCTCCGCCACAATGGGGATGATAATCAGCAGCGCCAGAATTGCCGCTACAATGGACACCAGCTTTTTCTGTTTTTTGCTTGACATAGGGTTCCTCTCCTGCGCAAACGGTTAGCGCATATAGATTTCTCTGGAGTCCAGATACTTCTTTACCATCAGTGCTACCTTAAAGATAATGGCATGGTCAAACTCCCGAAGGTCCAGACCCGTGATCTTCTTGATCTTCTCCAGACGATACACCAGCGTATTCCGGTGGACAAACAGCTTTCTGGACGTCTCGGAGACGTTCAGGTTGTTCTCAAAGAACTTATTGATGGTAAACAGCGTCTCCTGATCC
>CAJKNS010000288.1 GCA_905201305.1 uncultured Eubacteriales bacterium | reverse complement strand
GGTAAAAACGTAAAACCTAAAAAACACCCCGAAAGATGAGGTATCCATATGTATTATCTTCAATCCGAATCCAGCTTCGATGCCGCCCATTTTCTAAAAAACTACAACGGCAAATGCAAAAACATCCACGGTCACCGCTGGCGCATTGTGGTCAGGCTCTCCAGCGACCGGCTGATTCCCGACGGTCCAAAATCCGGCATGCTCCTGGACTTTGGGGACCTGAAATCCGCCCTGAACGCCCTGACGGAGGAGTTTGACCATGCCCTGCTCATTGAAACCGGCACCCTGAAGGAGTCCACCATAAAAGCCCTTCAGGACGAGGACTTCCGGCTGGTGTTTCTGCCCTTCCGCACCACCGCAGAGAATTTCAGCCGCTATTTCTATGACCGCCTGACCAAAATGGGCTTCACCCCCAGCGAGGTTCAGGTCTATGAAACCCCCAACAACTGCGCGATTTACACCGGCGAAGGAGGCGCGAAAATTGCCTATCTATAACATTGCCGAAACGTTTTTAAGCATCAACGGCGAGGGCACCCATGCCGGTCAGCTGGCGTTTTTCATCCGCTTTACCGGCTGCAACCTCCGCTGTGACTACTGCGACACCAAGTGGGCGCAGGAGCCCTCCGCCACCCGTGCCCATCTCACCGCAGAGCAAATTTACCGTCAGGTGAAGGAAAGCGGCGCGAATAACGTCACCGTCACCGGCGGTGAGCCCATGATCCAGCCGGGCATTGGGGAGCTTCTGGCGCTTCTGTGCCGGGATCCGGAACTCTATGTGGAGGTGGAAACCAACGGCAGCGTGGATTTGAGCCCATACCTCGGAAGCGCCGTCCGCCCCTCCTTTACCATGGACTACAAGCTCTCCGCCAGCGGCATGGAGAGTCATATGTTCCTGCCCAATCTCCCCCTTTTGACCCAGAACGATACCGTAAAATTCGTCTGCGGCAGCATTTCCGATCTGGAGCGTGCCCGGGAGGTCATCCGGGAATATGACCTCACCCATCATACTCGTGTATATCTGAGCCCGGTGTTCGGCTCCATCCAGCCCAGCGATATGGTGGAATTCATGAAAGAACATCATATGACCGGCGTGACGCTGCAAATCCAGCTTCACAAGGTCATCTGGGACCCGGACAAGCAGGGGGTGTAACCATGATTGATACCAAAGCCATTGAAAAAAGCATCCGGGATATCCTCATTGCCCTGGGAGATGATCCCGACCGTGAGGGTTTAAAGGAAACCCCTCAGCGGGTGGCAAAAATGTATGAAGAGGTCTTTGCGGGCATGAATTATACCAACGAGGAAATCGCCCGGATGTTCGACAAGACCTTTCAGGAAGCCGACCCCAACCACCACGACCTGGTTCTCGTGCGGGATATCGACGTGTTTTCCTATTGCGAGCACCATATGGCGCTGATGTATGACATGAAGGTCAGCGTGGGCTATCTCCCAAAGGGCAAGGTCATCGGGCTGAGTAAAATCGCCCGGATTGCGGATATGGCAGCCCGGCGGCTCCAGCTTCAGGAACGGCTGGGACGGGATATCGCGGAGATCATCTCCATGGTCACCGGCAGCGAGGATGTTGCCGTGGTCATTTCCGGCTGCCACAGCTGCATGACCGCCCGTGGGATTCAGAAGCCCGGTACCCGTACCGTCACCGAAACCTACCGGGGCAAATTTGAAACGGACCCGGTTCTGCAAATGCGAATGGAGGCAATGCTCAAATGAAAATTCTTGTTTTATCCAGCGGCGGCGTGGACAGCTCCACCTGCCTTGCCATGGCAGTGCAGGAGGTGGGCGCGGAAAATGTCCTTGCCCTGTCCGTCTACTATGGTCAGAAGCACGATAAGGAGATTCAGGCTGCGAAAAAAGTCGCGGAATACTATGGCGTCCTGCGCATGGAGCTGGATTTGTCCGTGATCTTCGCGGGCAGCAATTGCAGCCTCTTAAAGCAGTCCACCGAGGATATTCCGCTGGAGAGCTACGCCCAGCAGATTGATGAGACCCATGGAGAGCATCCTGTTTCCACCTATGTGCCCTTCCGGAATGGACTGTTTCTGTCCTCCGCCGCCAGCATCGCTTTGAGCCATGACTGTTCCAAGATCATGTACGGCGCTCATGCCGACGATGCCGCAGGCGCCGCCTATCCCGACTGTTCGCTGGATTTCGTCAATGCCATGAATCAGGCGATTTATCTTGGCAGCGGCAATCAGCTGACCATCGAAGCGCCGTTTGTTTCTCTGACGAAAGCGGATGTGGTGAAGAAGGGGCTTGAACTGGGCGTGCCCTATGAGCTCACCTGGAGCTGCTATGAGGGCGGAGAGAAGCCCTGCGGGAAGTGCGGGACTTGTATTGATCGAAGAAGGGCGTTTGAATTGAATGGAACGATTGATCCGCTGCTGAAATAACATTTTTACGTGTTTACGAACCTCTCTACTAGTCCTACGACCTCCGGTGGCATTAACTTTTAGTTTTTACGTGTTTACGAACCTGGTTTCTTTCGGTACTTCCGGTGCCTCCGGCGGCAATATCTTTCGTTGCACGACGAAAGATATTGAAGAAAGGCGTG
>CAJKNS010000287.1 GCA_905201305.1 uncultured Eubacteriales bacterium | reverse complement strand
ATGAAAATGTGGAATTGCCGCTGCTTGCGAGAAATATAGGAAATCGCAGGGAAAAGGTGCAAAAAGCATTGGAAGAAGTAGGAATATTGGAACATCAAAAGAAAAAAATGAATAAATTGTCTGGAGGAGAGCAGCAGAGATGTGCAATTGCGAGGGCATTGGTGGCAGATACGGACATTATTCTGGCAGATGAACCGACGGGATCGCTGGACGAACAGAATTCAATAGAAATTATGAATCTGTTAAAGGAATTTCATCAAAGAGGAAAGACGGTAATTATAGTGACTCATGATCAGGATGTAGCGGATCAATGTGAACGCTGTATCCATATTAAGGATGGAAGGATTGGATCGGACGATAAATGAAAAGAGATTTTAAAGCACATCCCCTGTCAAATATAATGTTGTTTGTGAGTTGTCTGGCGGCATTTATGATCATCATATCCTGTCTTTCGTTTGGAGAGAACTATCGTCAGAACGATCAGGAAAAGAACAGACAGTATAGTATAATCTGTATGATAAAAACTCTGGAAAAGGAGCTTTCGTGCAGACAAGTAAGTAATGTACTGCAGGGATTTGATCGGCTTCAGAAAAAATATTCCCTGGGAAGTGTTGAGCTTACAGATTTGGCTGACAATGAAGTTACGGGATGGGAAAAAGCGGCAGGTCAGGAAAACGGCGGCATGACCCTCCGGAACCTGGAAACCGGCGAGCAGGCGCAGCCGGAGCTGTCGGGCACCATTCTCGCTGCCTGCGGCTATGATACGGGGGTCTGGTGCTGCGTGGAGCAGGACGGGAGCATTTCCCTTCGGCAGTATGACAGTAATGGGCTGAATACATCCACGGTGGAGCTCAGCCTGGACGATGCCTATCCCTCGGACCTGGCAGTGGACGGAAACGGCTATTTTTATGTGCTGTCCTCGGATCGGGTGCTGGTGTACAGCGGAAACGGCAAGAATGTTTCCAGTCTGACCCTGCCCACCGGCTCCGTGGGGATGCGGCTGGCAAGCCTTTCAGACGGGCAGGTGGTGCTGACCTCCTCGGAAAGCGGCAAGGGCAATGCGGTGCGGCTGCTGACCACCGAATCCATCGGCAAGAACCTGACGGACGCTTCCAGTCCGTTTTTAAGCTATAGCGGTTATGGCGCGCTGCTGTCCGGCGGCGGAAACCTCTATGTGATGGACACGGAGAACAATCAGATGGAGACGCTGCTGAACTGGGTGGACTCCGGCGTGGATTCCAGTATTCTGGCGGACTGCATTGCCGGAAGCCCGGACACCATCTGGTATGTCACCAGCGATGAAACCGGCATGAAGCTGGGTTCCCTCCGGCGGGTGGAGGCTTCGGCGCTTTCTCAGCGGGAGACGGTGACCGTTGGTGTCAGCGGCAGTCTGGATGCGGCGCTGACAGGACGCATTACCGCCATGGCTGCCCAGTATAATCAGTCCCAGCAGGAGAAAAGCATTCATCTGGTGGACTACAGCCTGTATGCCGACGGGGATCAGCGGCTTTCTCAGGACGCCGGAGATTTGGATCTGGTGGTTGGCACCGAAGAAGTGATGGATGCAGCCGATTTGATGGACCTGACAGAGCTGTATGACGATCAGGTGGGCGCAGACACGCTTCTGGCAGGGGTGCAGAATGCCACGGCGGCAGACCGGCTGCCCCTGAGCTTCCTGATTGAGACGCTCTATGGCTCCAATACCCTGGTGGGGGATTCGGAGGGGTGGACCCCTCAGGAGTTTGCAGACACGGTCAGCGCCCATACGGACGTGGCAGTGCTGAAAATGTGCAACAGCTATGATGCTCTGAGTGTGCTGCTCCAGGGCTGTGCGGGGTCAACCGAGGGCATTGCACCGCTGCTGGAGGCATGCAGTGCAATTCCGGTGGAGGATCAGGCGCTCTATGCACTGGCTGCCAACAGCTCCACCGATGACGAGGCGGTTTGCGTGAAAAACGGCACCCTGCTGCTGGGTCAGGCAGAGCTGAAGGACTTTATGGACCTTCGGCAGCTGTCGGCACAGGTGGGGGACAGTCTGGTTTATAAGGGCTATCCGGCGGAAAGCGGCAACGGAACCATGCTGAAATTCACCGCCTATCTGGGCATCTCCAAAGGTAGCCAGCATGCCCAGGCAGCGTGGGATTTTCTCAAGCAGATCGTGATGGACAGCAGCGATTTTCTGGGGGCACAGGGGCTCGGCTTCCCGGTGCTGGAGCAGGACTTTATGACCATGGCGGAGTCCGCCGCAAAAAAGGTCACATTCCAGGATGACAGCGGCGAAACCGTGGAGCAGGACCCCACCATCTGGGTGGATGGAACGGCAATGTCCGTATCCCCCTTTACCGAGACGGAAATTCAGGATCTGCTGACCTGGATCAACGGCGGCAGCGGGGCGTATGGCTGTAGTCAGACCCGGCTGGAAACCGGAAATCAGGCGCTGAAAGATGTCATTGAAAACGGTACCGATGCTGCCAAGGCGGCAAAGGAGATTCAGTGAATTTAAGGCAACACCGCGCAAATACGTCTGCGGATTGCGTCGTCGCAAGCTTCGTATCCTTCGTTTTGCCCTT
>CAJKNS010000286.1 GCA_905201305.1 uncultured Eubacteriales bacterium | reverse complement strand
CTGCGGCGCCCCCCCTCCCCCTCGCGGGGGAAGGCAAGGGATTTTCGCAGAGGCCGCAAAAGCGGGGCCGCCCGCAAAAACAGGCGTCCCCGCGTGCTTTATTGCTTGTTAGCCCAGGTACTTTGCCAGGATCTCATCATACTTGCCGTTGGCCTTGATGTCAGCCAGACCGGCGTTGAAGGCATCCAGCAGCTCCTGGTTGTCAGCGTTGAAGATGGCGAAGCCGTAGGGGGCGGGGTCGCTGGCGGTGTCATCCAAAACCTTCAGGGCCAGGTCACCGTCCTTAATGGAGGCCTTCATGATGGGGGTATCCTCGAAGCAGGCAACAGCCTGACCGCCGGCAACCGCCTGGTACATGGTGGGGCTGTCCTCAAAGTAGTTCAGAGTAAAGCCGTACTCGTCCTTCAGGCTCTCAGCATAGGATGCGCCCTGGGTGCCGGTCTTTACGGCAACCTGCTTATCCTTCAGATCCTCAAAGCCCTTGATGTCGGAGTTCTCAGCAACTGCCATGCACTGCGTCGCAGTGTAGTAGCCGTCAGAGAACATCCAGCCGTTCTCCTTGCGCTCGTCGGTGATGGAAGCGCCTGCGATCATGCCGTCAGCCTGACCTGCCTGGCAAGCAGCAATGGCAGCATCCCAGCCCAGGCTCTTGAGCTCATACTTAAAGCCCTGATCCTCGGCAATGGCAGCTACGATGTCAACGTCGATGCCCACAAAGTTGCCGCTCTCATCGGTGTACTCAAAGGGCTTGAAGACAGTATCGGTAGCGATGACCCAGGTCTTATCGGAGGAAGCGGTAGCCTCAGCAGCGGAACCTGCAGCCTCGTTCGTCTCAGGTGCGGTAGTAGCTTCAGCAACAGAAGCAGGTGCAGCGGCGCTGTCAGCAGGAGCCGCAGAGGATGCAGCGCTGGTGCCGCAGCCAGCCAGCATGCCCAGCATCAGACAGCCGGACAGCAGCAATGACAAACCTTTTTTCATATTCAATCATTCCTTTCAGAACTATGCAAGAGGAATCAGAACCACTTTCAACTCCTCTGTATCGTATGAAGTGATTATAGCGTTTTTCGCTGAAAACGTCAAGAAAAAACCGACACAAGCTATAGAAACTTTGCACCTTTCCCCCCGGAATTATGCATATTTCGATGGATTTCCTGCTTATTTCTCCAATTTCCATCGAAATCTCACGATTTCCGTACCCTGCATTCCTGCATTTGCACAGTTTCCGTCCTGCCAAAAACGCTGCCGCCCAACCGAAATTGGACAGCAGCGTTTTGTGTCGCTTAACGCCTATATTATGCGGTTTTTACCACCAGAGTGCCGCCGGAGGGAAGGGTCGCGGTCTTCTCCTCCGCGCCTACCGCAGTGATGGTCACGCCGGAAAGGGCATCAATCTGCCGGAGCGCAAGATCGCCATGAAGCACCACATTGGAATCTCCGTTGGCAGTCCAGCGGCTGTCTGCATCCAATGTCAGGAGTACACCGCCGGTAATTGCGCCCACCAGAGCTGTATTCTCCAGCTTCAGGGTCATTTTCCGCCCGGTGTCCTCATGGAGAATGCTGTTCTCCGTGTTCATGTTCCGCAGGGTCACATGAATGCCATATACATCCCGCCCCTCAGGATTCGGCGCGCAGGGATCGTCATTGATCCGGGACCTCACCAGTACGCCGCAGGTGGAATGAATCTCTGCACCGTCAATCAGGACGTCGCTGTTGACACTCTTGCAGATCACCGCAGGGTCCTGGCACTGATATTTTCCGCCGTCAATGGCAATGGACGATACCTGAGTAAAAATTTCCTCTCCGGGACCGCCGCCTACCACATGGTTCAGCACCACATAGCTGCCGCACTTGGCGGTGCAGTCCTTCAGAGTGACGCCGGATTCGCCTGCCACAATGGCTGCCATGTTCTGAACGTCCAGATTGCAGCGGTTCAGGACGCAGTAGCAGCCGGTGTCGGCATAGGTGCCATAGCCGGAGCGAGTGGTGATGACATTGCAGTCGTTGGCTTCCAGATACACCCGATCTCCAGCAGCATCGGTGGAAAGGGCTGCCCAGCTGTCGGCAATGATCGTGGAGTTGTAGAAATAGCTCTCGGAGTCCATTACGGTGCAGTGGGTGCGCATATTGCCCTCAATCTCCAGGAACACCGGAGGCTTTGCCATGCCGGGACCGATGACCCAGGTGACTTCCTTCTCTTCCACGTTCCAGGGATCACCATGGGAAATCAGCATGGAGTCATAGACCTTTAACACGCTGTTTCCGCCGGCAGAGGTGGCGCACCGGAGCTTGCCGTCCATATTGATACGGCAGTCCCGAAGCGTCAGGCTGGCATGATCCTCCACCGCCGCGCCGCTGATCTTACCGCCCAAGCCCTGACCTTCACCGGACAGACGGATGTTAGCATGCTCTACGGTAAAGTCAGAACCTGCTCCAGCAACATAAATGCCGCCCATATCGCCGCGGTTCAGGTTCAGATGTACATTTTTCGCCGTGGTATCGGTAAACTCGCCGGTAATGGCAGGGTCCTGAGAAACAATTTTACCGTTCTGTACCTCCAGCGCCGCATAGGTGGGCTTTTCCTCTGGCATTTCAGGACCACCGGGTCCGCCAGGTCCCTCGCCGTCATCC
>CAJKNS010000285.1 GCA_905201305.1 uncultured Eubacteriales bacterium | reverse complement strand
GGAGAACTCCTGCCGGGAATAACGCAGATCACAGACGGACTTGCCGACCTCCTCGCAGGCAACGAGCAAGCGGCGGACGAACTGAAAAAACGGCTTGCCGGAACGGGCATTGCAGTCCGCAGCGGCATGGAGGGACTCATCGAAGCGGCTTCCATGGAGGAAGCGGAAACGGTGATTACCGCTGTGATGGGCATGGTGGGGCTTCGTCCAACCTTGGCAGCCATTCAGGCGAAAAAACGCATTGGGCTTGCCAATAAGGAGACGCTGGTGTGCGCCGGAGAGCTGGTCATGGCGGCGGCAGAGCAGTATGGCGCGGAAATTGTGCCAGTGGATTCTGAGCACAGCGCCATTTTCCAGTGCCTGATGGGTTGCCGGGATCGGAGCGAGATCAAGCGGCTGATTCTCACGGCCTCCGGTGGACCTTTTTATGGAAAGACCTTTGCAGAGCTGGAATCCATCAAAAAGGAGGACGCCTTCAAGCATCCCACCTGGAACATGGGGCAAAAAATCACCATTGATTCCGCTACCATGATGAACAAGGGGCTGGAGATCATCGAAGCCATGCGGCTGTATCATCTGCCGCTTACGCAGGTGGATGTGGTGATTCATCCGGGCAGCATTGTCCATTCTCTGGTGGAGTTCTGCGACGGTGCGATTATGGCGCAGCTGGGAGTGCCGGACATGCGGATTCCCATCCAGCTGGCGCTGACCTATCCCAATCGTCTGCCCAGTCCCGCAAAGCCGCTGGATTTGCTCAGCTGCGGACCGCTCAGCTTCCTGCCGCCGGATCAGGAGAATTTCCCGTGCCTCAAATATGCCAAGGAGGCAGTGACCACCGGCGGAACCGCCTGCGCAATTTTAAACGGCGCCAACGAAGCGGCAGTGGGGCTGTTTCTGAAGGACGAAATCGGCTTTAACGATATCCCCAGAAAGGTTCGCTATGCGCTGGATACGGTTCCGGTGCGCATGAATCCGACCTTGGAGGACATCCTGGAGGCTGACCGGCTGGCACGGGCAGCAGTTCTTTGATTTTCATTGATTGGAGCGTTTTATGTATCTTGTTATCGCAATCCTGATTTTCAGCTTTCTCATTTTCATCCACGAGCTGGGGCATTTTATCACCGCAAAGCTCTTTGACGTCAAGGTCAATGAGTTCTCCATCTTCATGGGTCCCCGGATTCTCCACTGGGGCAAGGGGGAGACGGAGTACTCTCTGCGTCTCCTGCCCATCGGCGGCTTCTGCGCCATGGAGGGAGAGGACGGCAGCAGTGAGGATCCCCGTTCCTTTACCTCCAAAGCACCCTGGAAGCGGGCGATCATTCTGGCTGCCGGTGCGTTTATGAACTTCCTGACAGGACTGGCGATTCTGATTGTGATCTATGCCACCGCCGGGGGCTTTCGGACCATGGAGATTACCGGGTTTGTGGACGGCTGCCCGCTGGAGGGAACGCTGCAGGTTGGCGATGTGATTGAGAAAATCGACGGCGACAATATCTATATATTCTCCGACTTCTCCATGCTTACGGAACGGGCAGGAGAGGGTCCAATGGATCTTACGGTTCGGCGGGACGGAAAAACCGTGGAGCTCCAGCAGGTGGATATGGTCAAGCGGGAGTATCAGGTAGACGGCGAAACCCGGAAAATCTACGGCATTACCTTTGGAGCAACGGAGGAAAAAACGCCGCTGACGCTGCTGAAAAACGCCTGGTATACCTCCATTGACTTTGCGCGAATGGTGAAAATGGGGCTTGTGGACCTGCTGACCGGCGCGGTTGGGGTAAAGGACCTTTCGGGACCGGTGGGCATTGTGGACGCGGTGCAGGAAACCGGCAGCAGTGCGGCGTCTACGATGGATGGTATTCTCAATGTGCTGTATTTCGGCGCGTTTATTGCGGTGAACCTGGCGGTGATGAATATGCTGCCCATTCCGGCATTGGACGGCGGGCATATTTTCTCCCTGCTGGTGATCTGGGTGATTGAGAGCATTTCCAAGAAAAAGGTGGACCCCAAGTATGAGGCGTATATCCATGCCGCAGGGCTGGTGCTGCTGATGGGACTGATGGTATTTGTGACGTTTAACGATATTGTAAAACTGGTAACCGGAGGATAATATGAAACGACAGATTCAGGTTGGCTCGGTACGGATCGGCGGCGATGCGCCGGTCAGCATCCAGTCCATGCTCAATACAAAAACAACGGATGTAGAGGGAAGTCTCAGCCAGATTCGCGCGCTGAAAGCAGCCGGGTGCCAAATTGCCCGGCTGGCGGTGCCGGATATGGATGCCGCCAAGGGTTTCCGGGAGATTGCCGCTGCATCCCCGCTGCCGCTGGTGGCGGATATCCACTTTGACTATCGCCTTGCCATTGCGGCGGCAGAAGGCGGCGCTGCCAAAATCCGTATCAATCCCGGCAATATCGGCGGGAAAGAACGGGTAAAGGCGGTGGTAGACGTCTGCAAGGAGAAGCATATTCCCATCCGAATTGGCGTCAACGGCGGTTCCCTGGAGAAAAGCATTTTGGAGAAGTACGGGCACCCAACCCCCGAAGCGCTGGTGGAAAGTGCGCTGGGGCATGTGGCGCTGCTGGAGGAGCAGGGGTTTTATGACATCTGCATCTCCATGAAAAGCTCTTCGGTTCCGGTGACCATGGCGGCGTACCGGCTGATGGACCAGAAAACCGACTATCCCCTGCACCTTGGGGTTACCG
>CAJKNS010000284.1 GCA_905201305.1 uncultured Eubacteriales bacterium | reverse complement strand
GCGACAACATCGGCGCCCTGCTGCGCGGCGTTGCCAAGACCGAGATCGAGCGCGGCCAGGTTCTGTCCAAGCCCGGTTCCATTCACCCCCACACCAAGTTTGTTGGCCAGGTGTACGTTCTGACCAAGGACGAGGGCGGCCGTCACACCCCCTTCTTCAACAACTATCGTCCTCAGTTCTACTTCCGTACCACTGACGTAACCGGCATCATCACCCTGCCCGAGGGCACCGAGATGTGCATGCCCGGCGATAACACCGAGATGGCTGTTGAGCTGATTACCCCCATCGCTATCGAGGTTGGTCTGCGTTTCGCTATCCGTGAGGGTGGCCGTACCGTAGGCTCCGGCGTTGTTACCGCTATCAACGAGTAATTTATAACGCTTTCAAAAGGCTGTCCCATTTGGGGCAGCCTTTTTGTATAGTTTACGATCTTTTTACATTCACAGCCGGTATGGGCATGAAAAACCTCTTCCATTTAAACCCGAAATACAGTATAATAAATAGAAATGTGAAGTTCCTGCCGAACGGTTGGCAGGGGGAAAGGATATCATCAATGGATCTGGCGAAACAGTTGCTAACGGTTTTTGGATTTGCAATGGTGCCTGTATTTGAGCTTCGCGGCGCAATCCCTGTGGGGGTTGCTTCGGGCTTGCCCTTCTGGAGCGTTTTTCTCGTGGCATTTTTGGGGAATCTGCTTCCGGTACCGTTCCTGATTCTATTTACCAGACGGGTATTTGAATGGCTCCGTAAAAAGAGCAGCTTGTTGGAGCGATTTGTTTCCCGGCTGGAGCGAAAGGCGGCGTCAAAGGAGGATCTCCTGAAAAAATACGAGCTGCTTGGGCTATGTATTCTTGTGGCAATTCCGCTGCCCGGTACCGGTGCATGGACCGGATCACTGGTGGCTGCGGTGTTTGATATTCGGCTGAAGCATGCGTTTCCGGTAATTGCACTGGGGGTGTTGATTGCCGGCATCATTGTTTCGGCGGTGACCTATGGAGTGAGCATATTCCTGTAATGGAATGAACCGGAACCATTGTGCTTCCTGCGGCATAGAATGTGCGGGAGGGGGAGCATATGGAGTTACTGGTCGGTATGCTGGCAGCATGGGGACTTATTACGTTGATATGGACCCTGGCAGGGGCAGTGCTTTTACCCATCAGGCGCAGAGGTAATCTGCGCCTTACTGTGGTTTTCAGGGGAGAAGCGAGCTTGACGCAGCTGGAGCGTTGGCTCCGGAGTGTTCTATGGCTTCGGGAGTCCGGTATGATCTGGTGGAATATTCTCGTTTTTACGGATGATTTAAAGGAAGACAGCCTGCAATATGTTCGGGAAATGGAAGAACAAGGATATCTTGCAGGAGTTACGAAGGAACAATGGAAAGACTGGGTGGATAGCTAGGCATGGATGGAAAAGCACAGGAGATCATTCGCGGAACGGTCCTTGCGGTGCTGTTTCAGAATCAGGAAAATGGGTATACGGTGATCCGGTTTACTACGGAACAGCAGAATACCATTACTGTGGTGGGAACGATCCCGCTGTGTACCCCTGGGGAGCAGCTGGCGGTCACCGGTCACTGGGAAGAGCATCAGACCCATGGGCTGCAGTTTCACGCAGAGTTTTTAGAGCGGGTAATGCCTGCCGGAGCGCAGGCAATTGAGCAGTATCTTTCGTCCAGAGTGATTAAGGGAATCGGACCTCGGACTGCCAGCCGAATTGTGCGGCTGTTTGGGGATGAAACCTTTGAAATTATGGAGCGGCATCCTGAGAGATTGGCGGAGGTCCCAGGCATCAGTCCACAAAAGGCGCGTGCCATTGGCGTCAGCTTTCAGAAGCAATTTGGCATGCGAAAGCTGCTGGAATTTCTGCTCAGCGGCGGCTTACCGGGTGAGCTTGCTATGCCGCTTTACAAGGCATATGGGGATCTTGCTATGGACGCGCTGAAGGACGATCCCTATCTGCTGACGGAGGAATACTTTGGCGCATCCTTTGCGGTGGTGGACCAGTTTGCAGTGAAAAATGGCGTAGAGGCGGAGGACCCAAGACGGGTGCAGTCGGCAGCGGTATATACGCTGCGGCATAATCTTGGCAACGGGCACACCTTTTTGCCGGCAGATAAGCTATGTGCTGCGGCAGCAACCATGATTAGCATCGATGCCGAGACGGTTCGGGATACGCTGGATGATTTGAACCTGACCGGGAAGCTGGTGGTGGATACCCTCAGGGGCATTACCGTTTGCTATCTGCCGGAGTATTATGAGGCGGAGACCTATGTGGCTGCTCGAATGCTGGAGATGGCGGCACAGACGCCTGAGGTGCCGGATCGCTTGGATGGTACCCTGGCAGCTGTAGAGCGGGAGATTGGGACGGAATATGCGCCGGATCAGCGGGAAGCAATTCTGAAAGCGGCGCGGAGCACGGTCATGCTGCTCACCGGCGGTCCCGGTACCGGTAAAACCACCACGGTTAACGGTATTTTGGGGTTATTTGACCGCTTGGGCATGAAAACGGTTTTGGCAGCACCCACCGGACGTGCGGCAAATCGCATGAAGGAGCTGTGCGGACGGGAGGCAGCAACCATCCATCGGCTGCTGGAGGTGGATTTCCGGGACGGCGCCGGAACCGTGTTTAAGCGCGACGAACGCAACACCCTGCCCGCTGATGTAATCGTAGTGGATGAGATGTCCATGGTGGATACATTGCTGTTCCAGAGCCTTTTGCGGGCCATGAAGCTGGGCTGCCG
>CAJKNS010000283.1 GCA_905201305.1 uncultured Eubacteriales bacterium | reverse complement strand
CGTTCATTATATCATAATTTGGCTTCGTTTTGCTTTTTTGTGCGGTATTGCCTTAGAAAAACTGTTGCAGCTCGCGCTGCGGGCAAGCACCCTGCTGCTTTTGGACTCTGGCGGAGGAGCAGGTGCCGCCGATGAAGAGGATGTGGAATTTTCTCCGCCGCCTATGCCACCCCAGCCACCCGTGGACTGTCGGGAATTACAGGACTTTTCCGAGATCAAAAACCAGGAGGCTGCAGCCTTCTGCTATCAGCAGGAGATCATTGGCGCGGTAACGAAAGAGGACGCATTTCTGTTCCTGCCGGAAGCACCTGCGGATATGGAGCATATGATCGCGGCAGCTAAGGAGTTTATGCCTTGGTTCACCTATGAGACAGCGGCGTGCTCCCGTGATGAGGCATGCGGCGCCATTTATGCCGCCATGCAGGAGCAGGGGCTGGTAATCCTACGAAAGGCAATTCAGGCAAGTGTCTTTGAAATCCCACCTCGGACGCGCTATTCTGCCCCTGCTGGGAAACAGGTCACCCTTACCGTGAACGGCGTTGAGACCCGTCCCGCGCCGGGCGTATACAGCGGCAACGTCATTTTTACGGTGGCTGACGCCTTCGACATCGTCCATGGCAGAAGCCATTACCCGGCACGAACTGCCATTTGCATTGTAAAGGGCTACCAGCCGGAACGTTCTGTCCCTGCTGCTGTCATAGCCGGAACGGTTACGGATGAGCTTGCGAAGGATGTCGTCATTGACTCTCAGAATGACAACTTCAATCCCATTCTGGTGGGCGGCAGCGGCAGCTATTCTATCCAGTCGCCCAAAATCACCATGGTGGGACACGGCGGCGACGACTTTGCGGGCTATGGCGCAGGCATTATGGTCACAGAGTTTGCCAATGTGACGGTGGACCATGCTGATATTGAGACCACCGGTTCGATCCGCACTGCCGTGTGGGCTGGCGATCACGCCACCCTTCTGGTAAAAAACAGCAGGATTGTAGGGCATGAAGGCGATACCACCGATTTCAAGACCGCTGTTATGAATACGGTCCCCTGGCCCTTGGGGCTTAGCGGCAATCTTCGCGCCACCAATCTGCTGGATTATGCAAACGTGACCTATTTGAACTGTGACATTTCCTCGGAAAAATGGGGCGTACTCTCAACAGACGGAACCTGGAACGGGTCCGGGCTGTGTGTCATTAACTCCGTTGCCCGGATCACCGGCGACAGCGGCTATGGCACTTACTCGGATATGAGCGCTATCAACCGCTACTACGGCGCTGAGTTCCATGTGCCCTCCTACGGGCTGATCGTGGGCGGCGGCGGAAAATGCGGTGCAGTGTTCGGTTGTGCTACCAGAGAAAATGTTCCGGAGTACTACGATGAGATTCCGCCGGAACGGAGGGGCGCACCCTGCAGGATTATTTCCGACCATGTGGGCGTGCTTTGGCATTCCAACTCGGGCGGGACCGTTTCCATTGAGGAGGGGACAGAAATTTGCAGCAGTCATCAGGTGTTCCTGATGAAGGGCGCAAAGGGTCACCCGGTCCGCCCTGTGCTGAAGGTCAATGGCGCAGCGCTCCATTCGGAATGCGGTATTCTGTTCCAGCTCATGGAAAGTGACGATGCAAACCACATTTCAGGCGGACATGGCATGGCGGAGTATTATGAGATTCCGCAGATCCGCCCTGTGCTGGAGGAGGGCTTTGACCCCGCTACCCCCGATGCAAAGGGCACCATCCCCCTACTCTTCTCAAACATGGAGCTGGTCGGCGACATCTATAACACGCGCTGGACCTCTGGTCAGAACGTGTCCCTGACGCTGGAAAACGTCCGGCTGTCCGGCGTGATCTCCAGCGGCATCCAGTCCCACCGGCACCTCCAGCCAGGCGCACGCGTCACCAAGGAGACTGCCCATGAGATCGGCAATGTGACGGCTGTGGCAGCACCCACGCAGTCAAACGGTATGCTTGTGACCCTGGACGGGCAGAGCTGCTGGACCGTTACCGGCACCTCCTATCTCAGCCGTATCACGCTGCGCGATCCGGCACAGTTGGCGGGGCGGCTGTTTGCGGACGGTCAGGAGATTTTCGCCCCCCGGGGAACCTATACAGGGCTCCTCACAGTGGAGCCACTGTGAGGCAGGCTGAAAAGCAGTCAAAAACATGTCTGCGCTTGTCCCAGCGCAATATTCACTGACGTTAATCCGATTGGCTGGACCAATGACAACATTGATTTCTGCGTAGAAAAGAACCCGCTAATCGGAAAGAGCTTCAACAATTGGTAATACCCCCCCAATGCTGGATGAGCAAACCGTTCTCTGTCCGGTATTGGGGGGGTATATTATTCGAATCCTATCGGAGCTTGCGTATTGATCCTCGCATCACGATTACGAGCAGCCATTTAAAAGGCGCTGGGATTTTACGATTTCTATTGCATCCGGTCTATCTCTATGCTATACTGTTGGTGTGTACACCAAAGTGGAAAGGAAGTGAGTCAAATCGCCCTGACAAGCGTAAGTATGCCCGCAAAAAAGCGAATCCTCACGGTCTGCGTGAAGCTGTTTTTGGAAAAGGGCTACAAGCAAACCACTCTGGCGGAAATCAACGAAAAGGCAGGCGTATCCTACAGCACGTTTCAGAACATCTTCCGTGCCAAGGACGGCGTATTGACGGAGCTGGTAGAATTCATGTTTGAAAACCAGTTCTCCATGGCGCGGAGCGCGGCGGGTGCAAAGCTGCCTCCGGTCTATGTCTACGCAGTG
>CAJKNS010000282.1 GCA_905201305.1 uncultured Eubacteriales bacterium | reverse complement strand
TCTGTCCTCAAGCTCCTCTTTTATCGTTCTGATACCTAAGCGGTGAGCGATGGGGGCATATATCTCGAGAGTTTCAAGGGCTGTTTCGCGGCGCTTCTCTTCGCGGACATAGCCGATGGTTCTCATATTATGCAGTCTGTCGGCGAGCTTTATAATAATAACTCTGATATCATTCGACATCGCGAGGAGCATCTTGCGGATATTTTCCGCCTGCGCCTCTGCCTTTGTCTCGGTCGGCACTTTAGCGAGCTTTGTCACGCCGTCGATCAGTCCGGCAATCTCATTGCCGAAGGTTTTTTTGACCTGCTCAAGGGTGACAGGCGTATCCTCCACCACATCGTGGAGTACCGCAGCAGCCAGCACCTCCTGCTCCTGGGTCATGGTGGCGACGATGGCGGCAGCTTCGGTGCAGTGCAGAATATAGGGCGTATGTCCGTCTCGCCGCAGAGCGCCGGCATGGGCTTTTGTGGCAAAGAGAATGGCACGATCCAACAGGGTCAGTTGTTCCTCCATAATTTGTTCCTCCATTGGGGCATTGCCCCAGATTCCTCATTACAGGACAACATTATACGAGATTTTTTCAAATATGCAAGATGTTTTTCCTGAATCTTTTTATGCCACTTGTGAGAAAATGAAATTCGCGGTATAATATCATACAAACAATCCAGTACGAAACGAGGGATATCATGGATCAGAAAGCGGAAAACGTGGTGCAGAACGTGGGCGCCATGGCGGAGGTCACCTCCGTATTTTATAACAGCATCATCAAGCAGGTGCCCAAGGATGTGGCGCTGGTGCTGACCCAGCATTTTATGGATATCACCATTGCCCGCCCGGTCAATGTCAATCTCAGTGCGGCTGCGGCTGCGGCAAAGGCGATGGAGGCGCAGCGCCGTGCCATGGAGCGGAAGCGCCAGGAGAAGGAAACGCCGCAGGAACCGCCCAAGGGAGAAGCGGAGCCGCCCAAGAAAGAATGAGGACGATTTTTTTGAATTTACAAAATGTCCACATTTTCGTTAAAAAACGTCCATAAGTACCCGGTATCATGAAACCATCAAACAAAACCTCCACAGTTTGTTTGATACCCTTCCTTTTTCTCCTCTTTTTTACTCCTTACATTTTCCTCGAACGCACCCGCAGGTGATTTATCATCTGCGGGTGTATTCTGTTTTTGGAAGCTGAGTATTTTTCCGTGATGCGGGCATACTGCACCTGTAGCAAAACTTGCAGGAGGAAAAATCAGATGAATCAAAAGCAATTTCTTTCCCAGACTGCGGTGGCAATGACACTGATGCTGTGTCTTGCGGGCTGCGGCACCAATAAAGACATGGGCTCCACCGTTTCGCCCAGCGCCAGTGTTAGCCCGTCCCCCGCAGTAACCGAGGATACCGGCAGCACCATGACGCCGGACAGCAGCCGTGAGGACCGGGACAGCGGCGTAGAGGACAGTGCGGTAGATCGTCCTGCCGCAGAGACACCGGCGGATACAGAAGCACCCTCGACCTCTGAGATGCCCTCAGACCGGGAAGAGGGGTCCCAGGCGGGAGAAGACATGAAGCGTGCTGGCGAGGATCTGGGCGATGCGGCGCAGAATGCCGGACGGAGCATTGAAAACGGTCTGAAGGGGCAATAAGCAACATGGCGCGCTGCAAAAATGCATTGCAGCGCGCCGATGTTCGTTCCTTGACGACTTCAAAGGAATGTGATATAGTCGGGAAAACGAAGGGAGAAAATGATATGGAACTGGAAACAAAGCGGCTGATTTTGCGCCCGTGGACTCTGGAAGATGCGGAAGAATTATACCGCTATGCCAAGGACCCGGAGGTAGGACCGGCTGCCGGGTGGGAGCCCCATACCAGCGTGGAAAACAGCCGGGAGATTATCAAGACCATATTGTCCGCACCGGGCACCTTCGCGGTGGTTTTGAAGGAGACGGGGCTTCCTGTTGGCAGCGCCGGATATTTTCAGACCAGGGCACAGGGCAGCGAAGCCGGTGAAATGGAAATGGGCTATTGGATCGGAAAGCCGTATTGGGGCAAGGGTTACATACCGGAAGCCACAAGAGAGCTGATCCGGTATTGCTTTGAAGAGCTCCACTGTCCGCGGGTCTGGTGCAGCCATTTTGAAGGCAATGAGAAGTCCAAGCGGTGCATGGAAAAGTGCGGCTTTACCTATCATCATACCCAAAAGGACTTTGAGCGGGAAGCCGCGGGAGAGGTCAGAACGGTACATTTTGAATGCCTGACCCGGGAAGACTGGGAAAGCACGCAGACATAAAAGAAACCTCCGGAGTGATTCCGGAGGTTCTTGTGTTATAGGGAGGCAAAGATTTTTGTGCCCCGCTTCCGCAGCCAGGTATACAGCAACGCGGAGAGCACAGCGGTCAATGCCAGGCTCAGCACCAGATAAACGGCGGCGCTGAGAAACGTGCGAACCAGAAAATACAATCCGCCAATTACAATGGAGTAGCCCCATCCGCCGAACAGGGCGATGGTCACACTGGCGCTCTGCTTAATGGGCGCGGTTTCACTGACCCAGGTGAGACTGGGAAACTTCAGCCCCAAACTCAGTCCCAGCATACCGGAGAAGATGCCGTATGCAAGGGGCAAAAGCAGAATCAGAATCCGCTCCGCCACCGTGAAGGGCAGCACGAACATGGAAAGAATCCCGCAAATCAACGTGGGAATCAGCGTCAAAATCCAATGAATTTTCAGCTTTGCCAGCAGCGGCTGCCAGGGCTCCAGCGGCAGGGACTGCAGCAGCCC
>CAJKNS010000281.1 GCA_905201305.1 uncultured Eubacteriales bacterium | reverse complement strand
ACAGAGCTCCACCATATAGCGGGTGGGCATGGGATGACCCATGAGCTCCATATCCCGTCCGCCGTAGTCAATCCAGTATTCCAGATGGTGCCTATTGCGCCCCTTGTGGTGGAGCCAGGCGGTGGAATAGCCCAGCTCTTCCCGCTCGGCAGCGTTGGGACTGCGGGTGCCGCTATAGTATTTTGCGCCAACCCGGAACTCGGTCCAGGAATATTTGCTCATATCGTGCATCAGCCCCTGGCGGATCAGTCCAACCCGGAAGCAATATTGCATCACCAGAAGCTTATGATGCGTAATGGTTTTAAAGTGCCCCAGGGCATGCATGGAGACTCCTCCTGTATTCCGGAAAGTCCGGAGAATGGAATAAAATAAGTATTCTATTCTTATTATACCCCGGATATGGCACCGGTGCAACTGAAATCCAGGGGGCCGGCGGAATAGATATTTTCCCAACAAAGCGTACAAAAATTGGTGAAGGTCAACAATTTTGCCTGTCCGGGCAGGAAAGCGGACAGGCGGAGAGGGCATATACTCTTGGGAGGTGAATGCTATGATCGCACTGCTGCTGACAGCAAACTCGCTGCTGTATACCCTGCGGCTGACAACACCCGTCGGTTCCTTTCCCAAGCCCCTGACTGCCAAGGAGGAGCAGTATTATCTGTCCCGCTGGGCGGAGGGAGATCTGGAGGCGCGAAATATTCTGGTGGAACGGAACCTTCGGCTGGTGGCGCATATTCTCAAGAAATACTATGCATCCTCCGCAGATCAGGATGATCTCATTTCCATTGGCACCATTGGACTCATTAAGGCGATATCCACCTTTGACGGAACCAAGGGCGCGCGGCTTGCCACCTATGCGGGACGCTGTATTCAGAATGAAATCCTGATGTATTTCCGCTCCCAACGGAAAAGTGCCGGGGATATTTCCCTGTCGGATGCCATTGAGACAGGACAGGACGGCTCCAGTCTCAGCGTTATGGATGTCTTATCCAGCAATGAGGACCTGTTCCAGCAGACCCATCTGCGCAGTGAAACGAAAAAGCTCATGGGACTGCTGGACCGAACCCTGACCCCCAGAGAAAAGCAGATTATCACCTGGCGCTACGGACTGTTTGGGGGTGCGCCGATGCCCCAGCGGCAGGTTGCTCAGAAGCTGGGGATTTCCCGAAGCTATGTGTCCCGAATCGAGAAAAAAGCGCTGGAAAAGCTGCGGGACGCCATGGAGCAGCCGGAAACGCTGGAAACGAAAAGTCCATCAGAAGAATGTATAAAAACCGTTATCCAGCGAAATAAGGGGGTTGAACCAAAGCCACGGTGATGCTATACTATTACCACCCGAAGGAGGTAGAAATCATGACGACAAAAGAGCGGCTGGCGGCAAAGCTCCCGGGTGAGGATACCGGCATCAGCCTGCACAATACCTTCTGTGATATCTGTGCGCCCGGTCCCCATTGCGGCGTTACCTGCTATGTAAAGGACGGGAAAATCATCAAGGTGGAGGGCACCGACGCCCATCCAACCAACCATGGAAAGCTCTGCGCCCGAGGATTGTCTGCCCGGGACTATGTTTATCGGAAGGATCGGGTGCAAACGCCCCTGAAACGGATTGGAAAAAAAGGCGAGGGGAAATTCAAGCCCATCTCCTGGGACGAAGCCATGGAGGAGATCACGGCGCGTCTACTTACCGTAAAACAGGAGTTCGGCGCGTCCAGTGCTGCGTTTTATTGCGGCTACGAAAAGTGGTATCGTCCGTTTCTTCAGCGGCTTGCCTATAGCTACGGCTCGGTAAACTACGGCAGCGAGTCCTCCTCCTGCTTTACCTCTACGATTATGTCCTGGAAATGTGCCACCGGCGCGGAGATGGTTCAGCCGGACATGAAAAATGCCGGGGTGTTTTTGGGTTTTTGCGCAAATCCCGGTATCTCCTCGTATCTCATGAACGTGGGCTTGCAGGCAAACCACCGCCGGGGCATGAAGGTGATTATCATCGACCCCAGAATCACCCCTGCTTCTCAGTCTGCGGATCTGCACCTGCGGCTAAAGCCCGGAACAGACGGTGCATTGGCGCTGTGTCTGGGTCGTGAGCTGATCCATAACGACTGGATTGACCATGACTACATCCGGGAACATGTCTATGGGTTTGAGGCATATCGGGCGTATGTGGAGGAGTTTACGCCGGAAAAAACGTCGGAGATCACCGGGCTTACTCCGGAGGAAATCCGACTGGCGGCGAAAATGGTGGGAGAAAACCTGCCTCTTGCCATCAATCCCTCCAATGCGTCCCTGGTGCACTTCAAAAACGGCATGCAGAACCACCGGGCAGTGATGGCGCTGTCTGCCATTACCGGCAGCTATGACCGTCCCGGCGGCATGGTGCCTACTTATCTCACCTATGCCCACTCCATCGGCGGTTTTGAGACGATGGAGCCGGAATTTTCCGTGGAGAAATATCCCAAAGACGGTCCCCTGCCCATCGGCTGTGAGCGATTCCCGCTGTGGCACAGTCTGGTCGGCGAGATGCAGGCGTGCGATCTGCCACGGGCAATTCTCACCGGAACCCCCTATCCCCTGAAAATGCTCTATGCCCACGGCATGAATTTCCGGATGTTCCCTGGAGCATCGGAAATGAGACAGGCGCTGGAGCACCTGGAATTCTTCGTGGATGCAGACATCTTTTTGACGGATTCCGCTAAATACGCGGATATTGTGCTGCCGGTCTGCACCTCCTATGAGCGGGATGAATTCAAGGTGTTTGGCGGCGGCTTTGCCCAGTATACCCAGCCGGTGATTGCGCCGCTGTATCAGGCGCG
>CAJKNS010000280.1 GCA_905201305.1 uncultured Eubacteriales bacterium | reverse complement strand
GGGCGGCACTATCTGGACTGTCATTCAGACCGTCCACGGAACCTTGCAGGCAACCAGCCTGGCCATGCTGGTGCTGTTCTTTGCCGCTGGCGCGGTGAAGACCTGCGGCAGTTTGGCGGAGTTTAAGCGCCCGGAGCAAGCCATTAAAATTTTTGTTCGCTTCGCCATTGCCAAGGGCATGGTGACATATGGAATGGAGCTGATGTTGGCACTACTGGAAATTGCCCAGGGAATGCTCAGTTCCGTGATTGCCGCTACCAGTGAGGCTATTACGGATAATGCGCTGCCGGAAAGCATTTTGACTGCGGTAGACAAATGCTCCCTGCTGCCCAGCATCGGTGTTCTGGCTGTCTCATTGATTGGAATGCTGGTGATCGTGGTGCTGAGCTTTATGCTGGTCATCACGGTCTATGGGCGGATGTTCCGGCTGTACCTCTATACCGCAATTTCCCCGGTGCCTTTGGCTGCATTTGCCGGAGAACCCAGCCAAAGCATTGGCATGAGTTTTCTCAAATCCTATGCCGCAGTGTGCCTGGAGGGCGTTGTGATTGCCCTGTGCTGTGTGTTTATTCCGCCTACGCTGCCGCAAGGCCGGATGTCAGTGCGGATAGTTCTGCTGCCATGCAGGTGCTGACCTACATTGGAGAACTGACGTTCAATATGCTTGGGCTGGTGGGGCTGATGAAGGGAGCAAATCAGGTGACATGGGAGATGCTGGGGTTATGAAAAATAGAGCCGCTTCCTATGAAGCAGCTCTGTCGTAGATTATTGTCCCGCAGAGGGAGTGGGGACAAACTCCAGCTTTAGGGTCATGCCAAGACCTGCCGCAAGGCGCTTCAAGGTGCGAATGGAGGGGTTCCCGGTTCCGTTCTCCAGTCTGCTGATATCCGCCTGGGTAATGCCGGTGACTTCTGCCAGCTGTTTTTGTGTCAGATCCTTTTCCTCACGGCCCTCGATGATGGCACGCATGATTTGCCGTTCCGGTTCCAGTGCGTCCCATTCGGCGCGGAACTCCGGATCTTTAAGCTGCTGATTGAGTGTTTCACGAAAATTCTTTCCCATGATTAGCCCTCCTTCCGGGTCTGATAATCTTTACGATAACGTTTTGCGCGTTCAATTTCATTTGTTGGGGTTTTCTGCGTTTTCTTTACAAAACCGTTGGTCAGGATGATTCGCTTGCCAACTACAAAGAAATATAGCACACGGCTAATGTCGGAACCTTGTTTGGCTCTGACCTCAAAAATACCGTCACCCAGAGATTTTGAATAGGGTTCTCTTAGAAGCGGACCTTTTTCCTCCAGAAATTCAAGCGCCATAAAAAGTTTCGCCTGCATTTTCTTGTCCTGAGATAGAATAAATTCTTCCGCAGGATATGTGCCATCTTCTTTTTCGTAGTATTCCACTGAGTAATTCATACATCCACCACACTTTCTGTGTCCATTCTTATTATATGTTATATATCACATATTGTCAATGGAATAATTTCATTTTAAGGAGTTCATTATGGAAATCAAAGTAAACCGAGAAATACGCAACTACAACGAAGCAATCTTTCTTGGGCTGTCCGTGCGGCAGCTCATTTTTTCTGCCCTGGCCATCGGCGTTGCCGTTGGCGTGTACTTTCTGCTGCGAAATGTCATGCAGTTGGAAACCCGAAGCTGGGTGTGCATTCTCTGCGCCGCACCCTTTGGGGCGCTGGGGTTTGTATCCTACAACGGCATGACCGCAGAGAAGCTGCTGATTGCGGTCATCAAGTATCTGATCACCCCCAAAGTATTGGTCTACCAGCCGGAAAACGAATTTGAATCCATGACAGAGGAGGCGAAGCGCCATTGAAAACCATCATCCAGCGCAACCGGGAGGAAAAGGAGAAGTTCCGGGTTCCACACCGGCTGCAGGACGTGATCCCCGTCCGTGCGGTCTATTCGGACGGTCTGTTTCTGGTGGGGAAGGATCGGTTCTCCAAAACCTTTCAGTTCCAGGACATCAACTATGCGGTGGCCTCCCAGGAGGATCAGCGCTCCATGTTCATGGCCTATTGTGGTCTCTTAAACAGCCTGGACAACAATGCAACCGTGAAAATCACCATCCACAATCGGCGCATGAATCTCACCACGGTACGGCAGGACGGCTGGATTCCCCTCCAGAATGACAAGCTGGATCATTACCGCAGCGAATATAACCAGATGCTTACCGCCCAGGTCAGCGGAGAGGATGCCTATTGTCAGGACAAATATGTGACAGTAGCCTTATCCCGGAGCCTGACCGATGCACGCAGCTATTTTTCGCGGGTAGGCTCCGACCTGATTACCCAGTTCTCCCGGCTGGGTTCCCACTGTGAAGCACTGGGAGCAGAACAGCGGCTTAAAATTCTCGGCGGCATTCTCCGGGAGGATACCGGGGAGCAGTACTCCTTTTGTCTCAAAGAATCCCAGAGCCGTGGGCACAGCTTTCAGGATGCCGTCTGTCCCAATAGTATTACGGTGAAATGGAATCACTTCACCGTGGACGGAAAGTTTGGACGGGTGATGTATCTCCGGGACTATGCCAGCTACATCAAGGATTCTCTTGTTGCAGAGCTGACCGCCATGAACCGCGAGATTCTTCTGAGCATTGACATTTTGCCGGTGCCTATGGATGAAGCGATCCGGGAAGTCAACAAGCGCACTCTTGGTACCGAAGCCTCCATTGCCGCATGGAACCGCAGTCAGAACCAGAAGCAGAACTTCGCTGCGATTCTGCCGATCCGGCTGGAGCAGGAACGGCAGGAGAACCGGGAGTTTACCGAAGCTGGCAGACACCCTCGACAACATGGATATGACTAAGTTCACCAGTC
>CAJKNS010000279.1 GCA_905201305.1 uncultured Eubacteriales bacterium | reverse complement strand
CTGCTGCACCGGCGCCGACAACCACCAAATCGGCAGTCTTCTCAATGGGCGCATGAGGCGCCATCTTGGGTGCTGGCTTCTCGGGATTGGAAATGCAGCCATTGTGACAGACCTTGACACACTTGCCGCAGGAAATACACTTCTCCGGATCAATCCAATACTTGGCGTTTTTCATGCGAATGGCATGCACAGGACATTCCACACGGCACTGGTGGCAGGCAGAACAGAACTCCTGGTTGATTACGTAGGGCATAGGGATATCCTCCTTTTTTCATCTGGTTTTATTATATTACGCATCCTATCCGTAAAAAAGGCTCAAAAATCAACCTTCCCTGTCAATAATCAAACTCCTGCCCAAATGCGTAAAAATCCAGCCGATCTCCGCAGAAATCGGCTGGATTTTTCTGGATGATTGTATTAGAAAATTACCACCAGCATCATCTTAAACTGCTCCTCACCATAGACCGCATGGGGATGCTGGGCAGGCATCACAATGGATTCGCCCTCGTGGAGCATATATTCCTCGCCGTCAATGGTGATTTTTCCAACACCGTCCAAACAGGTGACGAACGCATCACCGGGGGACTGATGGGTGCTGATTTCCTCGCCCTTGTCAAAGGAAAACAGCGTCACGCTGACCGCGCTGTTCTGTGCCAGCGTGCGGCTGACCACCTGGCCGGGCTGATACGCCACCTGATCCTTCAGCATCAGCACCGTAGCTTTATCAATATTTTTCATACCGCTCATGGAATTCACCTGCCTTCCCTGCGACTGAGTATTTTACCATCCAAAGAGATGGTGACAACCTCCAACGGAATTTCTTTCCCGCACTGCGACAGTGCCCGTTTCACTGCCATTTCCAGCCCGCCGCAGCAGGGTACCTCCATTCGCGTCAGGGTGATGCTCTGAATATCGTTTTCCCCAAAGATTACGGACAGCTTTTCACTGTAATCCACGCTGTCCAGCTTGGGACATCCAATCAGCGTGATTTTCCCCTGCATAAAGTCGCCATGGAGATTGCCATAGGCATAGGCGGTGCAGTCTGCCGCAATCAGCAGATCTGCTCCCTGGAAATAGGGTGCCCGAACCGGCACCAGCTTCATCTGGCAGGGCCACTGCCGCAGCTGGGATACCGGCGCTTCCGTTATACCCTCGTTTGTTGGCTGTGCTTTGGGCATAAACTGATGCATTCTCTGTCCGGGACATCCGGTTCCATGTCCGGCAGTTCCCCGCTTTTTGTTTGCCTGCACTGCCTGCTCATCGTAGGCAGCCGCTTCCCGCTCCACAAAGGTAATGGCGCCGGTGGGACAGGCAGGCAGACAATCTCCCAGTCCGTCACAGTAGTCATCCCGCATCAGCTTTGCCTTGCCGTTCACCATGCCAATGGCGCCCTCATGACAAGCCGCAGCACAAGCACCGCAGCCGTTGCATTTTTCCGTATCAATCTGAATGATTCTGCGAATCATATTCATTGCTCCTTTCAGCAGCCCAGCTGCTTGACTTTCTACCCTCAGTATACTACCATAGGAATCATATTTCCGTTGTTTTAACAACATAGGAGGAGATTTTTATGCCGGAAATCGACCTTTCTTCCACGGAGCTGTTCCAGAACATTGCACCGGAGGATTTGGACGCTCTGCTAAAGTGTCTGGATGTGCGGAAAAAACACTATCAAAAAGGCGAGATTCTGTTTTTAGAGGGCGCACCCACCAGCAATCTGGGCATCGTGCTGTCCGGGCGAATTATGATTGAAATGGGAGACGCCTGGGGTGGAAGAAGCATTCTTGGCACCATCGGTCCCGGCGGCACCTTTGCAGAAGCCTATGCCTGTATTCCTGGCGAGCCGCTGCTGGTTACGGTTTCCGCCGCAGAGGATACCAGCGTGATGCTGGTAAATGCCAGTCGGGTGCTCACCGTCTGTCTAAACGGCTGCGAATTTCACAGCATCCTGATTCAAAACCTATTGACCCTCTGCGCCCGAAAAAACCTTCAGTTGTCCCGCCGGATGCAGCATACCGCGCAAAAATCCATTCGCGGGCGGCTGATGTCCTATTTTTCCCAATGTGCCAAGCAAGCCGAAAGCCACCACTTTCAGATTCCCTACAATCGGCAGCAGCTGGCGGATTATCTCAGCGTGGACCGCAGTGCGCTGTGCAATGAGCTTAGCAAAATGCAGCGGGACGGGCTCATTTGCTATCAGAAAAATCAATTTACCATCTGCGCCGAGCCCACTTTTTCAGTATAAAACTTGACCTTATTGTCCCTGTATTTAAGACCGTTTCCCTTGCAGGACTTGTGGGCAGCTTTCAAACCGTGTACAATATAAAAAACAGCGTATCAGGCACGCAATTTCCTTTATCGGGAGGTTATCACATGGTATACACCTGTCAATATTCATCTCCGCTGGGCGGCATTCTGCTGGCAGCAGACGAAATCGGGCTAACCGGCTTGTGGTTCGAGGGAGAAAAGTATCTTGCCTCGCAGCTGCCTCAGGACCACATCCAGCAGGAAACGCCGATTCTCAAAGATGTAACACACTGGCTGGACGTCTATTTTACGGGCAGTGAGCCCGACTTTATGCCGCCGCTGCATCCCACCGGTTCCCCCTTCCAGCAGTCTGTGTGGGAGCTGCTTCTGCGCATTCCTTACGGTCAAACAACCACCTATGGCGCCCTTGCGCAGCAGCTTGCCCAGCAGCGCGGGCTTGCCCATATGTCCGCGCAGGCAGTGGGCGGTGCGGTCGGGCACAATCGAATTTCTATCCTCATTCCGTGCCACCGGGTCGTCGGAACCAATGGGAGCTTGACCGGTTATGCCGGCGGCATTGACAAAAAGCGGAAGCTGCTGG
>CAJKNS010000278.1 GCA_905201305.1 uncultured Eubacteriales bacterium | reverse complement strand
GGGCGCTGCGGTTGACGCCCAGCACCTCCGCCATCTCCTGCCGGGAGTAGGGCAGGCGGAAATAGTCGCTGCCCGCCTCCTCCCGCCGGTATCCCTATGTGGGCTTCAAGCCGGACCGGGAAGTGGGCAAGGACATTCTGTTCGTCACCGATGTGTCGAAAACCATCGACGGCGTGAAGGTGCTGGACAAGGTCAGCTTTGTGATGAACAAGAACGATAAAATCGCCTTTGTGGGCAACAACGAAATCGCCCAGACCACCATGTTCAAGATTCTCATGGGCGAGCTGGAGCCGGACGAGGGCACCGTAAAATGGGGCGTCAGCACCTCCCAGTCCTATTTCCCCAAGGATAACACCAGCTTCTTTGAGGGCTGTGAGCTGAACATGATCGATTGGATGCGGCAGTTCTCTGAGGACCAGAGCGAAACCTATCTCCGTGGCTTTCTGGGCCGGATGCTGTTCTCCGGCGAGGATGTTTACAAGCAGGTAAAGGTGCTCTCCGGCGGCGAAAAGGTCCGCTGCATGCTGTCCCGGATGATGCTCTCCGGCGCAAACGTCCTGCTGCTGGACCAGCCTACCAACCATCTGGACCTGGAGTCCATCACTGCCGTAAACAACGGTCTTACCGCGTTCCCCGGCAACGTGATTCTGGCGTGCCATGACCACGAGATGGTGGAGACTGTGGCAAACCGTATCATTGAATTTACGGAAAACGGCGGCTATATTGACCGCGCCATGACCTATGACGAATATCTGGAGTGGAAGAAGACCAACGCTTGATCTCCCCTCTCCGATTATTCCATATACAATATCTATACGCTTTTGAAAGAAGGAACATTTTATGAAAGAAGTCGTATTTTCCAAGGAAGCGCCCGCTGCGGTGGGTCCCTACTCCCACGCCATCGACTGCGGCAATCTGGTATTCCTGTCCGGTCAGGTGCCTCTGGTGCCCGAAACCGGCGCCCTTGCCGAGGGCGGCATTGAGGGTCAGGCACGGCAGATGTTTGCCAACATCAAGGCAGTTCTCGCCAGCTGCGGCATGACCTTTGACAACGTGGTCAAAACCACCGTGTTTATGACCGATCTTGCCGATTTCACCACCTTTAACAACATCTATGCCGAGTATTTCCCCACCAATCCCCCGGCTCGCTCCTGCGTTCAGGTGGCTGCGCTGCCCAAGGGCGCACTGGTGGAAACCGAGTGCATCTGCGTGAAGTAAGGAGGAACCTCTATGCCAGTGAATCTCAAGGGTCGCTCCTTCCTGACCCTCATGGACTTTACTCCTGCGGAAATCCGCTATCTTCTGAATCTGAGCCACGACCTCAAGCGGAAAAAGCGCGCCGGTATTCTGGGCAAAACCCTCCGGGGCAAAAATGTGGTGCTGCTGTTTGAAAAAACCTCCACCCGTACCCGCTGCGCCTTTGAAACTGCCGTCCACGACGAGGGCGGTCAGGTGACCTATCTGGATCAGGGCAGCTCTCAGATGGGCAAAAAGGAATCTCTGGAGGACACCGCCAAGGTGCTGGGCCGTTTCTTTGACGGCATTGAGTACCGGGGCTATGACCAGAAGGTGGTGGAGGATCTGGCGAAATTCTCCGGTGTTCCGGTGTTCAACGGACTCACCGATGTGGATCATCCCACCCAGATTCTCGCGGATATGCTCACCATGGAGGAGCATATTGCAAAGCCCCTGAAGGACTGCAAGGTGGTGTTCGTGGGCGACATCCGCAACAACATGTGCTATGCCTGGATGTACGGCTGCGCCAAAATGGGCATGACCTTTGTGGGCTACGGTCCCCAGACGCTGATTGATGAAGTCGATCCCCACGTGCTCCGGCAGGTGGCAGAAGTATCCGCCGAAACCGGCGCACAGGTCAGTCTCAGCAGCGATCCGGAGTGCCTGAAGGGCGCCGACGTGCTCTACAGCGACATTTGGGCGTCCATGGGCGAGGAGGACAAGATTCCCGAGCGCGCGGCACTCCTCTCCCCCTACCGCATCGACAGTGCCATGCTTTCTTCCACCGGCAACCCCGAGGTGAAGTTTATGCACTGCCTGCCCTCCTTCCACGACTTTGAGACGAAAACCGCAAAGACCTGGATGGACAAGGGAATCGACATCCGCGAGGTCACCGACGAGGTATTCCGGGGTCCGAACTCCATTGTGTTTGACGAAGCGGAGAACCGGATGCATACCATCAAGGCGGTTCTCGTTGCCATGCTGGGCGCGTAATTTCATCCTTAAGACCTGCCGTTTTTCAGCGGCAGGTCTTTTTTCTTCGCCGATTTTATGATATAATCGACAAGATATTGTGAGCATAGAAGAAGTATGCAAAGGAGAGATTCACATATGCAGGCAGTGGGATTTGACAATCAAAAGTACTTAAAAACCCAGTCCGAGCAGATTCAAAAGCGCATTGCACAGTTTGGCGGCAAGCTCTATCTGGAGTTTGGCGGCAAGCTGTTTGACGATTATCATGCATCCCGGGTGCTGCCGGGCTTTCAGCCGGACAGCAAAATCCGGATGCTCCAGAAAATCAGCGACGATGTGGAAATCGTCATTGCCATCAATGCGGCAGATATTGAAAAAAACAAGGTCAGGGGGGACCTGGGCATTACCTATGACGAGGATGTGCTGCGGCTGATCGACACCTTCCGGAGCATGGATCTGTATGTGGGCAGTGTTGTGCTCACCCGTTACAGCGGTCAGCCCGCCGCCGACGCATTCCTCCGCCGGCTCCAGTCTCTGGGCATCCGCAGCTACCGGCACTATCCCATTGCAGGCTATCCCTCCGATGTTGGGCACATTGTCAGCGACGAGGGGCTGGGCAAAAACGACTATATCGAAACCAGCCGCTCCCTGATTGTGGTCACGGCACCCGGTCCCGGCAG
>CAJKNS010000277.1 GCA_905201305.1 uncultured Eubacteriales bacterium | reverse complement strand
ACGAGATCATTCTGGAGCTGGCGCGGCGGCTGGACGTGGACGACGAGCTGCTCAAATCGGACCGGGATACCTGCATCCGGCATATGCTCCGGAATACGCCCATTGATTTGGACGAACTGAAGCGGCATCCGGAGCTGCCCCAAAAGATTCCGGGTCTCGAAATAACGCCGGTTGGTCAGCATGGCTTCCAGACTCCTTCCGGAAAGTTTGAGCTGGATTCTCTGGCGATTCAGGCGCTCCATAACCAGAGCCTCCATTCCCTGCCCACTTACTGCTCCTCGGCGGATGATGCAGACCCGGCAGAATTCCCCATGATCCTGTCCACGGGCATCCGAATTCCTGGGGGACTCCATTCCCGGCTCCATGACTGTCCCAGCGCCCGTTCCCTTCGGCAGAATCCAATGGCAGATATCAGCCAAAAGGATGCGCAGCGGCTGGGAATCTCCACCGGAGACAAGATTGAGCTTGCCACAGCTCACGGCAAGGTAACGGTGCTTGCCAATCCCAGCAGCACCATGCCCGAGGGAATGGTGAGCCTGTATCACGGCTATCGGGAAGCCGACGCCAACAGCCTGCTCAGCTACGACCATCGGGACCCCTATTCCGGCTTCCCGGGCTATCGCTGTATTCGCTGCCGGATTTGGAAGGAGGATCAGCCATGAGACGCATTCGATTTGACCCGGAAAAATGTACCGGCTGCGCTGCCTGTCAGTTGGCGTGCAACGATCAGCGGGATATCCTCTGTGCGCTGCACCAGAAGCCCCTCCGGCACATGGAGCAACGGGAGAAGAACGGAAAAATTCTGGACTACTCCGTGGGCTGTATCCACTGCGGAAAATGTATGGCAGTATGTCCGCAAAAAGCCATTTCCAGAAATGAAATGGGCTATGTGGTTCTGGACGAAGAAGCCTGCATAGGCTGCGGTGCATGTGGGAGGGCTTGTCCCTTTGACGTGATTTCCATCCATCCGGTGACAGGAAAGGCGATGAAATGCGACGGCTGCTGGGGCAGAATTCAGGCGGGACTGCTGCCTGCCTGCGTCCATACCTGTCCCACCGGCGCATTGACGCTGCCGGAAGAATGATATACAGAAAGCTCCCGAAATCCACTGCGGTTTCGGGAGCTTTTTATGTTACAGCTGTAATTGTGCAGGGCTATGTTATACCTCCTGGAGTTTTAAGTACAGATTTGCAGTGGCTTCGGCATCGCACCAGGCGCGGTGGGCATCGTTGAGGGCAATGCTGAAATAGTCCGTGAGATATCCCAGCTTATAGCTGGGCAGTCCCTTGAGCTTTAAGCGGGAGATCTGCAAGGTATCGTCTACAGGATTTTCAATGCTTCGACCCATGGCGCCAAGGTCACGCTCTAAAAACTTGCAGTCAAATTTGGCGTTATGGCAGACGATGGGCAGATCCCCAAGAAAGCCTAAAAAGATCGGCAGCAGCTCATGAATCCGGGGGTAATCCTCCACCATATCATTGGTAATGCCAGTGAGGACAACCACCCGCGGAGGAATAGGGCGTCCGGGATTCACCAGGGTGGAAAATCGCTGTACCACTTCCCCATCCAGCACCTTTACCGCGCCGATTTCGGTGACCTTATCCTTGGTGCCGGACAGTCCGGTTGTCTCAAAATCCAGGCAGACAAAGCTCTTGTAGCTGCCGTTGCATACATAATTCATTGGTATTCCTTTCTGTTTAACAAATCCTCCAGGGGCTTTCTGTTCCGCTCTCCAGACACAGGCAGGCGTCAATGCTGCACTGCGCCATCTGCGCTACGGCTTCCCGGGTGTAAAACGCCATGTGGGGCGTTACGATCACATTGGGCATATCCTTTAGGATGCTCAGAGAGCGGTTCTTGATCTGGTCGGACATTTTGTTAAAATGATAGAGTCCGGCTTCTCCCTCTACAACATCCAGCGCTGCACCGCCCAGGTGCCCGGATTCCAATGCATCGATCAATGCATCGGTATCCACCAGACCGCCACGGGCGGTATTGACCAGAATGGTACCGGGCTTCATGGATGCAAGCACCTCGCGGCTGATGAGGTGATTGGTTTCTACGGTCAAGGGAATGTGCAGCGAAATGATATCGCTTTCCCGGCAGAGCACCTCGAAGGAAACCTGCATTCCGGGCAGACCGGATCTTTTGCTGCGGTTCCAGTAGAGAACCTTGCATCCAAACCCCCGGAGGGATTCCATCACCCGCACGCCAATTTTCCCGGCTCCGACGATGCCCACGGTGCAGCTGCGCATTTGCCGTCCCATCAGTCCGGGCATGGAGAAATCATGGAGATTTGCCCGCTGCAAAATGCGCTTTTCGTTCCGCAGTGCCATGAGCATCAGCATGACCGTATAATCCGCCACGGCATCCGGGTCATAGCCTGCGTTGCAGACGGTGATTCCCAGCGCCTTTGCGGCGTTTAGATCAATGTGGTCATAGCCAATGGTGCGGGTGGAAACCAGCGTAACGCCGTTTTGATGGAGCGCAGTCAGAATGTCGGCAGTAACCGGAACTGCCACCACGGAAACGGCGTCATAGCCCTGTGCCAAGGCGGCATTATCCACGCTGGGCTGCTCTGCGGTGGTTCCCAGCGTAATCTGATATTGTTCCGCAAGCGACTGAAATATCGCTTTCTCGTCATAGGGACGGCAGCCGTATACAAAAAGGCGCATGGCGCATTCCTCCGGAGTTTTTTGCTATTCTATCACATTTCTCGGTGAAATGACAACTTTTTTCGGAACAAAGAGCTTCTGCCGTCCGAGAGGACGGCAGAAGAATAATCAAATTACTGTACTGCTTTTTTGAGATCCTCTACCCGGTCAATCTTCTCCCAGGGCAGGTTCAGCTCCGGGCGCCCAAAGTGACCGTAAGCAGCGGTAGCGGAGTAGATGGGACGGCGGAGATCCAGATAGCGGATGATCTCCTGCGG
>CAJKNS010000276.1 GCA_905201305.1 uncultured Eubacteriales bacterium | reverse complement strand
TTTCGTTGTGTACTTCGGCAACACCGCACAATTGCGTCTGCGGGCTTTGGCGGTTCTTTTCCCCCACAAATTCCACGCCAAATCTCCTTGCCGAATTATGCGGTATTGCCCTTCGTTTATTTTACCACAGGTTCTGAAACAAGGGCAACAGAGGAAAAACGCTGTGTCCGAAAAAATGGACACAGCGCGGGAAAAATATCATTCCAATAGAAACTGCCCGATGTGCTCCATGGCATGGGCGGCTTTTTTGATGGGGAACATCTGGAATACATGCCACATGTCCTGCCATTCCTCCATCCGGCAGACCACACCGGCAACGGTCATTTTCTGCCGCAGCATGGCGGTGTCGGAGTAGAGAATTTCGTTGGAGCCCACCTGCACCAGCGTGGGCGGGAAACCGGTAAAGTCCCCGAACAGCGGAGAGAGCTGGGGATCGGTCACATCGGCGCCCGCCGCATAGGCGCTGCGGACGGCATGGATATAATCCTCGGTGATGGAGGGGTCCAGCTCCTTCCGGGTTTCATAGGATTCTCCGGAGGCGGTCATGTCGGTCCAGGGGGACATCAAAACCAGATGCCCGGGCAGCATCCGCCCTGCGGCTTTGAGCCGATGGCACAATACCAGCGCCAGATTTCCCCCCGCAGAATCCCCTGCAACGGTAATATCCCTTGCCCCATAGCCCAGATACATCAGGTGGTCCCATGCCTTTTGCGCGTCCTCCACGGCGGCAGGAAAGGGATGCTCCGGCGCAAGGCGATATTCAAAGCTCAGGGTTTCCCAGCCAGTGGCATGGGACAGCTTGGAGGCAAGGGGACGGGAATAGCCCAGATTGCCGCTGGTATAGCCGCCGCCGTGGCAGTAGAGAATAACCTTATGAGGATCGTGACCCCATTCCGGCTTTACCCAGGCAGCCTTCATGCCGTCCAAATCAAAGGGCTCCCAGCGCATGCCGATCATGGGCGTGACCAGCCGTCCCAGCAGCTCCTGACCGGCGCGCTGACGATCCAGATCCTTCTGGGTCATGGACTCCGGAGATGTGGCGGAATGCACTGCCTTGAGCGCACGCATCATCAGCGCCAGCCGCTTTTCCTCGGCATGGACCTTGCGCTGCTGCTTGTTTTCGATGTGATAGCGGGTGGTAGCCTTTTTCATGCTGCTTCCTCCTGCGTCAAAAAGATGTGGATTCAATATAGCATAGATTCCGGCGGATTGCAACGGAGAAAGAAAAGTTCCAGTTGCACAGGGAAGACGGTTGGAGTATAATAATACGAATCGAAAAACAAAGGGGGCAGAACCGTGGCGCGCAAGGAACAAAAGCAGTGGTACCGGCTGGATAACGCCGGTGTGCTCTACTCTGCCCTGAAGAAAGAAAAGTATGCGCCGGTATACCGGTTTTCGGCGGTGATGAAGGAAAACGTGGACCCGGATGCTCTTCAGCGGGCGGTGGATCGGACCATGCCGCGGTTCCCGGGCTTCCGGGTGCGGATTCGCAAGGGTGCGTTCTGGTGCTATTTCGAGCCCAACGAAAAGCCGGGTCCCTTTGTCCGCCGGGATATTGCAAACCCCTGTCAGCCCATCCGGGAAAAATGGGACAATGACTGGCTGATTCGGTTTTTCTACTATGAAAAGCGCATCTCCTTTGAAGCGTTCCACGCCATTTCGGACGGAGCCGGAGCACTGACATTTTTCCGGACGCTGCTGGCGGAATATTTAAGGGAGCTGGGAGTGGAGATTCCGCCGGACCCCTCCATTTTGAATGTGGATGAGACACCCGGCCCCCAGGAGCTGGAGGATGCTTATGGACGCTATGCCGGGAAAAAGGTGCTGCGGGGGAGCCTTGATAAAACCGCCTATGCCAACACAAGCCCGGCGGAGCCCTTTTATACCCTGAATGTAACCATGGGGCTGATGTCGGTGCAGGCGGTAAAGGCGCAGGCAAAGGCACACGGCGCATCGCTGACGGAGTATTTAACGGCGGTGCTGCTGCTGAGTCTGATGGAGAAGCAGGCAGCGGAGCACCCAAATCATCAAAAGCCGGTGGCATTGGCAATTCCCATCAATCTGCGGAGCTGGTTCCCATCGGAAACGCTGCGGAACTTTATCCTGACGGCGCGGCCTTGTATTGACCCAACCCTGGGGGAATACACCCTGGAGGAGATCATCCGCTATGTCCACAGCTATATGAATCTCCATTTAAACCGGCAGGAAATGCGGGCGACGCTGACCGGAAACGTGAAGTTTACCCAAAACCGGCTGCTGCAAATTATCCCGCTGTTCCTCAAAAAGCCGGTGATGGCGTTTTCCTATCAGCTGCTGGGGGTGCGCCCTTATACCGCTACCTATACCAATCCCGGTCCCTTCCGGGTGCCTGCTGCCATGGAACCGTATATCGACCATATGGAGGTGGTTCTGGGGCAGGCGACCCGTCCGTCGCCGCACTGCGCGTCCATCAGCTTTGGGGATACGCTGGAGGTGACCTTTGCGGGAACCGGAGTGTCCAGTGAAACGGAACGGCGGTTTTTCACCCATCTGGTGCAGGCGGGCATTCCGGTGAAGGTAATATCCAATCGTAGATCTTAGGAGGAAGCTATGTCCTATTGTGTTCATTGCGGGGTAGAATTGGACTCGACTGCGGAATTCTGCCCTTTATGCCATACGCCGGTGCAGGACCCCGTTCAGCCGGTGGATCGGGAAAGCCCCAAGCCATTTCCCACCGAGCGGCAGGAGGTACCCCTGGCGGCAAAGTGGGAGCTTGCCGTGTTGATTTCGGCAATGCTGGCGTCGGCGGCGGTGTGCTGCGGTATTCTCAACATTTTTCTCCGGGCAGGACTCTGGAGCCTGTATATCATCGGCGCAGCAGTGATGCTGTGGATTTTTCTGGTGCCGCCGCTGCTCCGGCGAGGGCTCAGTCCGGTGATTCAGCTGCTGGCGGATGTGCT
>CAJKNS010000275.1 GCA_905201305.1 uncultured Eubacteriales bacterium | reverse complement strand
GCCTCGCGCAGCTGCGGAAGCTGGAGGAGGAAGAGCCTCAGCTCCATGTGGAATTCGACAGCCACCGGCAGGAAATCCGCGTGGGCATTATGGGACCGGTGCAGCTGGAGATTCTGAAAGAGCTGCTGCTGGATCGGTTTGATCTGGCGGTGGAATTCGATCAGGGCAGCATTCTCTATCGAGAAACCATTGCATCAGCGGTTGAGGGCGTTGGACACTATGAACCTCTCAGGCACTATGCCGAGGTGCATTTGCTGCTGGAACCGGGGCAGCGGGGCAGCGGCTTGGCGTTTTCCTCCGCCTGCTCCGAGGATCAGCTGGACCGGAACTGGCAGCGGCTGATTTTAACGCATCTTATGGAAAAGCAGCATCTGGGCGTGCTGACCGGCTCGCCCATTACGGATATGAAAATAACGCTGGCTGCCGGGAAAGCCCATGTGAAGCATACCGAGGGCGGCGATTTCCGGCAGGCAACCTATCGCGCGGTACGGCAGGGACTGATGCAGGCGGAGAGTATCCTGCTGGAGCCCTGGTATGCCCTGCATCTGGAGGTGCCTCAGGAGAATGTGGGAAGAGCCATGTCCGATCTCCAGCGGATGGGCGCGGAGCTGAATCCGCCGGAAACAAAGGGGGATACGGCGGTGCTGGAGGGCACGGTTTCCGTCTCTGCCTTTGGAGATTATCCCCAGGAAATCACCGCTTATACCCACGGCATGGGAAGGGTTTCGCTGACGGTCCACGGCTATGCACCCTGCGTCAATCAGGACGAGATCGTGGCGCAGTTTGGCTATGATCCGGAAAAGGATGTGGAGAATTCTCCAGACAGTATTTTCTGCAATCATGGCGCGGGCAGCTTGGTCAAGTGGAATGAGGTACCGGAGCATATGCATTTGCCCAGCGTGTTGAAGCCACCGGCGCCGGAGGAACCGGAGCGGGAGGTGCTGGGGCGCAGATATAAGGCGTTGGCGGCAACGGACAAGGAGCTGATGCAGATTTTTGAGCGCACCTATGGTCCGGTGCATCGGGATCGGATGCAGGCGATGCGGACGCAGAAATCCTCCAGCGCGTCAAAGCCCTATAAGGCAGCGCCCATTCCACAGGGACCGGAATATGTGCTAGTGGATGGCTACAACATGATTTTTGCATGGCCGTTTTTAAAAGAACTGGCGGCGCAGGATTTAAACGCAGCCCGGGATCAGCTGGTGGACATTCTTCGAAACTACCAGAGCTATCGGCAGTGCCCGGTGATCCTTGTGTTCGACGCCTATAAGGTCAAGGGCAATCCCGGCTCGGTGGAGCACTATGGGGACCTGTCCGTGGTCTACACCAAGGAGGCGCAGACCGCCGACAGCTATATTGAGCGGCTGTCCTATGATCTGGGCAAAAAGCATCGGGTCCGGGTGGCAACCTCCGACGGATTGGAGCAAATTATCATTTTGGGACATGGCGCTCTGCGAACTCCGGCGTCGGCATTCCTCCGGGAAGTGGAAGAGGTTATGGAGGATATTCGCGGCTTTTTGTCGGAGTAATCTGCTACAAAATAGCGAAAACCCCTGTCTCCACCATTGTCGGAGGAGGCAGGGGCGTGTTCTTATTCCTCGGCGCTTCTGGTTTCGCTGAGCACCAGACCGGGATTCTTTTTAATGTTGAAGTCGATGGACCAATAGCTGGAGAAAACCAGCAGGCTCCGACCGCGATAGTCCTCCAACAGCTCGGCGTCGGAGGAGAGCATCAGGTCCTTGGGCTCACAGGGGCACTGATCGATGAACCGCAGGAACTGATAGGGCAGATTATACATGCGGAGGTCCACGCCGTATTCGTTCTTCATCCGGTACTGGAATACATCGAACTGCAGGGTGCCGACCACGCCCACGATGACCTCTTCCATGCCGGTGTTGGGCAGCTTGAAAATCTGAATGGCGCCTTCCTGAGCAATCTGCTCGGTGCCCTTGATGAACTGCTTGCGCTTCATAGTGTCCTTGGGGCTGACCCGGGTGAAGTGCTCCGGCGCGAAGGTGGGGATTCCCTCAAACTTAAACTTCTTGCCGGGCATGCACAGGGTATCGCCGATGGAGTAAATGCCGGGATCAAACACGCCGATGATATCGCCGGCGTAGGCTTCCTCCACGATTTCGCGGTCCTGTGCCATCAGCTGCTGGGGCTGGGACAGCCGCTGCTTCTTGCCGCCCTGTACGTGATAGACCTCCATATCCCGGGTGAACTTGCCGGAGGTGATACGCATAAATGCAATGCGGTCCCGGTGCGCCTTGTTCATATTTGCCTGAATCTTGAAGATAAAGGCGGAAAAATCCGGAGAGAAGGGGTCGATTTCCACGTCGCCTGCTTTTCGGGGCAGCGGCGGCGTGGTCATGTTGAGGAACTCATTGAGGAACGGCTCCACGCCAAAGGTGGTCAGAGCGGAACCGAAGAACACAGGGCTCTGCTGACCGGCACGAACGCGCTCCAGGTCAAATTCTGCACCGGCGCCCAGTAGGTCTACTTCCTCCTGCAGCTGATGCCACTTATCCTCGCCAATCAGCTCCCCCATTTTGGGATCGCTGAGCTCGATCTCCTCCGCAGCGGAGCGGCTCTTAAAGGACGTGTCGGTAAACCGCAGAATGTGACCGCTGGGACGGTCATAAACGCCCTGAAATTCCTTGCCGGAGCCGATGGGCCAGTTGATGGGGCAGGTTTCGATGCCTAGCTCCTGCTCAATCTGCTCGCAGAGCTCAAAGGGGTCCCGGGCGTCCCGGTCCATTTTGTTGATAAACGTGAAAATCGGAATGTGCCGCAGGGTGCAGACCTTAAACAGCTTCCGGGTCTGAGGCTCTACGCCCTTTGCAGCATCAATGACCATGACGGCGGAGTCGGCTGCCATCAGGGTGCGGTAGGTGTCCTCCGAGAAGTCCTGATGGCCCGGGGTGTCCAGAATGTTCACGCACTTGCCGG
>CAJKNS010000274.1 GCA_905201305.1 uncultured Eubacteriales bacterium | reverse complement strand
CTGCCAATGCCACCCTGCGCTTCATCAACGGGAACGATGGCACCTGCGAAGGGCTGGATTACAAGGACATGCCCTCCTATATCAACTCCATTGTGTCGGAGGTGCGAAAGGGCGACCTGTATTCCTCCAGTGAGTTTTATACACCGGTACGCCTGAAGCCAAAGGGCAAGTATCTCATGAAGAACCTGCGGGAGAACGGCGTCAACCACATTGAGCTTCGTATGTTCGACCTGAATCCTTTGGACAAAAACGGCATGAGCAAGATGGACATGGAGCTCATGGAGTATTTCCTCCTGTATCTGACCGCTAAGCCCGACTTTGACTATACCCCGGAGCTCCAGCGGCAGGCGCATGAGAACCATATTCGTTCTGCGGTATACGATATCAGCTCCGTGGACATTGTGCTTCCGGAGCGCACGGAAACCCTCCAGCAGGCGGCGATTCGGCTGGTGGAGGAAATGGAGGAGTTCTATCGTCAGCTGGCGGTACCCAGAGCTTTGGAGGTGCTGGAGACATCCAAAAAGCGGCTGGTGGATCAGGAGCTGCTCTATGCCCATCGGGTGTATCACGAGATCGAGCAAAAGGGCTATGTCCCCTTTGCCATGGAATGTGCGGAAAAGGCGCTGGAGCAGTCCAATGAGAAGTATTACCTGCTCAAGGGCTTTGAGGATATGGAGCTGTCCACTCAGGCACTGATTAAGGCATGCCTGAAGCTGGGCGTCAAATATGAGGTGCTGGATCGGTTGGATAACTTTGTCCGGCTGCGCCGCGGAGATCAGGTGGAGTATGTCAAGCAGGCAACCAAAACCAGCCGGGACAACTGCGCCAGCATCCTGATTATGCGCAATAAGAATCTGACCAAAAAGCTGCTGGAGGAACAGGGAATTCCCACTCCTCGCGGCGTGATTTTTGAGTCCAAGGAGGCTGCACTGACATCCTTCCGGCATCGGCAGCCCGGGTCCTGTGTGGTCAAGCCCAACTTTACCAATTACGGCAAGGGCATTACGGTGTTTACCTCCCATCCCAGCGATGAGAACTTTGAAAAAGCCCTGGACATTGCGTTCCAAAACAGTCAGGAGGTACTCCTGGAGGAGTATATCCCCGGCGACGATTACCGGTTCCTGGTGATCGGCAATGTGGTCCAGGCGGTCTCCAAGCGGATTCCTGCCTATGTGGTGGGGGACGGAATTCGGACCATTCGGGATCTGGTCATTGAGAAGTCTCTGGATCCCCGGCGCGGTCCGGACCACAAGCGTCCTCTGAGCTTTATTGGCATGGGCGCGGAGGAGGCGCTGCATCTGGAAACCATGGGCATGAGCTTTATGACCGTGCCGAAGAAGGGCGAGAAGGTCACCCTGCGGCAGAATTCCAATGTATCCACTGGCGGAGAGTCCATTGACTGCACGGATATTGTCCATCCCTCCTATCGCGACATTGCACTGAAGGCGGCGCAGGCGGTGGGCGCGGTGTTCTGCGGTGTGGATATTCTCACGGAGGACGTGACCCGTCCTGCGGAGGAAAGTATTTTTGCCGTGACAGAGCTGAACTTTAACCCGTCCATTAAAATCCACTGTTATCCCTCCGCCGGACAGTCCCGACCCATTGGTGAAGCAGTGGTGCGATTCCTGTTCGATCTGGACGGGGAGAAAGGAGCACAGGAATGACCCTGGACGAAGCAATACTGAAGCGGCGCTCCATTCGCAGCTATGACATGGAGGAGCTGGAGCCGGAAATCATCGACGGGCTGGTGGACTTTTTATCGGAGCTGAAGGTGCCGGACGATACCATCGACTGGAACTTTGACATTCTGCCCCTGGACGATATGCGGAATATCCTCAACGGCATTCCTCGGCTTCAGGCGCCGCACTATCTTGTAATCCGCTCAGAGAAAATTAAGAACTGCCTGCAAAATGCCGGGTATATCGGCGAAATGGCGGTTTTGTGGCTCACTGCCCACGGGATTGCCACCTGCTGGCAGAGCACGCTGGACGTGGAGCCGGAGCATGATTTTCCCGATGTGCTGCCCTATATTACTACGGTAGCATTCGGCAGGTCCACGGAGCCCTTCCGTTCCGATCCCTCAGAGATCAAAAAGAAGAAAAAGCTCTCTGCCATTGCCTATGGCGACATGGCTTCTCCGCGAAAGGAGATCATGGAGCTCACCTGGATGGCGCCCAGCTGCATGAACGCAGAGCCGGTGCGCTATCTGGTGGACACCCATCGTATCCATATCTATCGAAAGAACAATAAGCTGCTGAAATTCAACCAGCTGAACTACTACCAGTGCCTGGACGTGGGCGTTGCCATGGCACATCTGGAGGTTGCGGCGAAGAAATACGGCTATCAGGTGATTTTTGAGCGCCTGAGCCCGGAGCCGGATTTCCGGAAGGAGATTTATCAGGCGTCTGCCCATCTTGTAAAGGAGGAAGGCTAAGTGCCAAAGCCGATTATGGTATCCTGTGATTCCGCCTGTGATCTCAGTGATGAGATGCGGGAGCGATATGCCATTCAGGTTACCAGCATGTATATCCAGCAGGACGGCAAGGTCTTTCGGGACGGCATTGACATTACCCCTGACGATATCTATGCCACCTATGAGGCAAAGGGCGTGCTGCCGACCACCTCTGCCATTCCGCCGGAGGAGTACCGGGAGTTCTTTGAACGGTTTACCGCCCAGGGCTTTGCGGTGCTGCATATCGGTCTGTCCAGCGGAATCTCCAGCACCTGTCAGGACGCAATGATTGCCGCATCGGAGCTGGAGGATGTGTATGTGGTGGATTCTCAGGCGCTGAGCTGCTCCGGCGGACTGCTTGCCATTGAAGCCTGCCGGATGCGGGACGAGGGTATGGAGATTCAGGAGGTTTATGAGGCGATTATGGATCTGGTGGATCGGACCAATACCTCGTTTATTGTGGCAAAGCTCACGTATCTTGCCAAGGGCGGACGCTGCAGCAC
>CAJKNS010000273.1 GCA_905201305.1 uncultured Eubacteriales bacterium | reverse complement strand
CCGACACCCTGTTCACCCAGAGCTACGGCTCCATTCTGGTGGAAGCCAGGGAGCCCCTGGAGGTTGGAACTCTGCTGGGCTATACCATAGAAGAACCCGTGCTGGAGCTGGGTGAAACGCTTGCCATTGCCGACTACGAAAAGCTCTGGGAGGAGAAGCTGGAGACCGTGTTCCCCATGAAGGCAGGCACCCAGGAAACCGTTCCCACCATCTCCTATTCCCAGCGTCCTCAGCAGGCTCCTGCTTACAAGCATCTGAAGCCCAAGGCAGTGATTCCCGTGTTCCCGGGCACCAACTGCGAATATGACACTGCGCGTGCTGTGGCAAAATCCGGCGGCGAACCGGAAATCATTGTGGTACGGAACCTCACTGCCAGTGCCCTTGCCGAGACGGCTGACGCCATGGAAAAAGCCATTCGCTCCGCGCAGATGGTGATTCTTCCCGGCGGCTTCTCCGGCGGCGATGAGCCCGACGGCTCCGGCAAGTTCATTGCATCCTTCTTCCGGAACCCCCAGTTGTCCGACGCCATCCACGATCTGCTTCGGCAGCGGGACGGTTTGATGCTGGGCATCTGCAACGGCTTCCAGGCGCTCATTAAGCTGGGTCTGGTACCCTTTGGCGAGATCGTGCCCATGAATGCAGAATGCCCCACTCTGACCTATAACCTCATCGGTCGCCACCAGAGCCGCTACTGCACCACCCGGGTCTCTTCGGTCAAGTCTCCCTGGCTCATGCACTGCAATGTGGGCGACCTCCACAATATTCCTGTCTCCCATGGCGAGGGCCGCTTTGTGGCAACTGACGCCATGCTGAAGCAGCTGATTGAGAACGGTCAGGTTGCCACCCAGTACACCGATCTTTCCGGCGTCCCTTCTATGGACATTCAGTATAACCCCAACGGCTCCATGCTCGCCATCGAGGGCATCACCTCCCCCGACGGCAGAGTGCTGGGCAAGATGGGTCATACCGAGCGTGCCGGAGAATTCGTCGGCAAGAACATCTATGGTAGCAAGTATCAGCCCATCTTCCAGGCGGGCGTCGACTACTTCAAATAATCTAGCAGAAGGAGGAATTCGCCCATGGAGCCAAGCAACACCACAATAAAGCGTGTCAGCTCCGGGGTATGGGCGTTGGAGCAGAATATGGTCCGCTGCTTCCTGATTGTGGGGCAGCAGCGGGCGCTTCTGCTGGATACCGGCGCCGAGCCCTGTGATCTTCTGGGGTTAATTCGTCAGGTTACGCCCCTGCCGCTGGTGGTACTCAACAGCCACGGAGACGGAGATCATACCGCCAACAACAACCAATTCCCGGATATTCACGCCCATCCGGACGAATTTGCCACCATCCGCAGATTCCGCCCGGAGCTGACCAGCACCCTGCATCCCATTACGGCGCTCTCCGCCTTTGATCTTGGTCAGCGTGTGCTTCATGTGATTGAAGCTCCGGGACATACCCCCGGCAGCATCTGCCTGCTGGACCGAAAAAACCGGATTCTGTTTTCCGGCGACACCCTGTCCTATGGTCCGGTCTTTCTGGCAGGCGATCATCGGGACATCCACACCTATCGGGATACCCTGCTGAAGCTCATGACCATGGGCGGCTTCGACACCATTTATCCCTGCCATGGCACCTGTCCCATCTCCCTTTCGGTGATTTCTGCACTGCTGGCAGCGGTAGACGGCGCGCTGGACGGCTCCATTGCTCCCACCTCCTCTGATTTTCCTGCTCCCGACGGTCTTACGCCTATGGTCTACACCGTTGGAAAGTGTGGAATTCTCTACTAATGCGCTTCACCCTTTAGGAGGTTTTTCTATGAACATTCGTTTTGATAATCAGGTCTGCGTGGTCACCGGCGCAGGCTCCGGCATCGGCTTTACCTGCGCAAAAATGATGGCAGAGAGCGGCGCTCGGGTTGCCATGATCGGCCGCAACGCAGAGAAGATTCAGATGGCAGCCGATATGCTCAAGGACAGCGGCGACGTCCATGCCTACGCGCTGGATGTATCCGATGTGGAGGCAATTCCCGGCGTGGTGGAAAAAATCCGCCAGGAGCTGGGCGAGATCCGCTTTCTGATTCAGGCGGCAGGCATTATGGCAGGCGGTCCCGGCGTGGACCTGACGCCTCAGGAGTGGGATCGGGTGATGAACACCAACGCCAAGGGTCTGTTCTTCATGATGCAGCAGTGCGTGAAGCAGTCCATGATCCCCCAGGACTTCGGCGCTATTGTCAACATTGCATCCATGGCAGGCATCCGCGGCATGACCCCGCCCATGTGCTCGGCGCAGTATTCCGCTAGTAAGGGCGCAGTGGTTGCCGTTTCCATGCAGGCAGCCGTGGAATGGGCATCCAGCCGCATTCGTGTCAATGCCATTGCCCCCGGCGGTGTGCTCTCCGGCGGCGCTGGCGTCCACATTCCCCAGGCGGGTAAGCCTGGTCCCGGCGCACCCGGTCCCGGTCCCGGCGGTCCTACCACCGGCGTTCCCACCGGTCGTTTGTCCGATCCCGAGGAGATTGCCGGTATGGCAGCTTATCTGCTCAGCGAGTACAGCGAAAACACCACCGGTCAGGTAATTGTCATCGACGGCGGCTCCTCCGCAGTTGGTTACTAATTTTCTTACTTCTTTGGAGCTTGGCGGCATAACCGCCAGGCTCCTTTTTTGACTTTATTTGTGTTCTCAAATCTTCAAAGTCAAGTATTTTTGCAGGATATCCGTCTATATATTTCAACATGGGCGAATATTTCTGAAGATTCCTTTTCAAATCACGAGTATATTGTGGCATTTTACTTCATTTCACTAAATTTTATGAATTTCATTTTTTTCTTCTTGCATTTTTCTTTTTAACGTGCTACAATCGGTCTATCAATTAAAGGGCAACACCTCACAAATCGGCAAGAGAGTTTAGCGAGAGGATTTTCGTCAGAAAAAGGTGGAAAACCGCAGGAATACTTTGTGTATTTCAAGGTT
>CAJKNS010000272.1 GCA_905201305.1 uncultured Eubacteriales bacterium | reverse complement strand
GCAGGCATACTTTGTGTATGTCAAGAAAAAATAACGAATTTCCGGCGGAAAAGATCGGCTGTAGCCCGCAGACACATTTGTGTGGTGTTGTCCATCAAATTACGACTTCATATCCAGCACGTCCCAGTTCTTGACAAAATACTCAATGCCGCTGACCAGCGTGGTAATCACAATCACAGCGGTCACAATGCCGTCCAGCACCGACCAGCCGGTAAACACCAGCATAACGCACAGCCCCACCATGGTGCAGGCGGTTTTGATCTTGCCCAGCCATGCCGCAGCAATGACCCGCCCGTTTTCCACTGCCACCAGCCGAAGCCCGGTGACCGCAAACTCACGCGCCAGAACAATCATCACCGCCCAGGCAGGCATTCTGCCCCACTGGATGAAGATCACCATGCAGGAAATCACCAGCAGCTTGTCCGCCAGGGGATCGAGAAATTTGCCGAAATTGCTCACCTGATGATAGTGCCGGGCAATATAGCCGTCTACAAAATCGGTGCAGGATGCAACAATAAACACCACCAGTGCCGGGATATTATATCCCAGCAGCAAAAGCACCATGAAAACAGGGATCATCACCACCCGTGCCAGGGTAATCTTGCTTGCCGTTGTCATTCCGCATCCTCCACTGCCGTTCCAATGAGATTTCCGTCCATGGTTTCCTCAATGGACACGTTGATAAAGCTGCCGGGGTGATACCGCTTTTCCGCCTGGAAGAACACCATGCCGTCGATTTCCGGAGAATCGGCATAGGTCCGCCCAAACTGACACTCTGCCAGCCGGTCATAGCCCTCTACCAGTACTTCTACGGTTTTACCCACTAAGCCCTCGTTATAATCATCCATAATGCGGCTCTGGAGTTCCGAAACGATCTCGGCGCGCTTTTCCGCCACTTCCTTGTCGGGGTACTCCATCTTTGCCGCCGCGGTCCCCTCCTCCGGAGAGAACACAAAGCAGCCAACCCGCTCCATCCGGTGCTTTTTCAGGAATTCGCACAGCTCCTGGAACTCCTCCTCGCCCTCACCGGGCAGACCGGCAATCAGACTGGTTCGGAGCACCAGACCCGGAATCTTCTCCCGGAGATGGGGCAGCAGCCAATCCAGGTATTCCTTGTTGCCCCGGCGGTTCATGGTGCGCAGGATCTTGTCGTTGCAATGCTGAATGGGAATGTCCAGATAAGAACAGATTTTCTCCTCCTGTGCGATGGTGTCGATGAGGTCCTCGTCCATTTCATCCGGATAGAGATAATGAATCCGAATCCAGTGGAAGCCCTCGATCTTACACAGCTCCCGCAGCAGCTCACTGAGCCGCCGCTTGCCATAGAGATCGATGCCATAGCGGGAGGTATCCTGGGCAATGAGGATCAGCTCCTTGACGCCGTTTTCCGCCAGAATCTTTGCCTCGTCGATCAGGTCTTCAAACTTCCGGCTGCGGTATTTACCCCGAAGCTGGGGAATCACGCAAAAGGCACAGTGGTTATCGCAGCCCTCTGCGATTTTCAGATAAGCATAGTAGTCCGGCGTGGTAAGCACCCGACCCAGCTCCTCCGGATCGGCGTTGATATCGCCAAAACGCCGGGGCTTGTCGCCCTCCAGCACATCGTCCACTGCGGAGACGATGTCCCCATAGCTGCCGCAGCCCAGGATTCCGTCCACCTCCGGCAGCTCCTCCATCAGCTGATCCTTATACCGCTGACTCAGGCAGCCGGACACCAGGATTTTTCCGATCTTGCCCTCATTCTTCAGCAGTCCCAGCTCCAGAATTTCCTGAATCGCCTCGCTTTTGGCGCTCTCAATAAAGCCGCAGGTGTTGACAATGGCAACATCGCAGTATTCCACCTCAGTGGTGATCTCATAGCCTGCCTCATGCAGCAGGCACAGCATCTGTTCGGCATCCACCTGGTTTTTGGCACAGCCCAGGGATACCATTGCAACTTTTTTCCCCATTCGGAGTCCTCCAATGTATGTTTCTATTCAATGCACAGGGAGCTACCAGTCCTTCTGATCCTCCAGCTGCGCTTCATAACGCCCCAAAGCAGCTGAGATTGCCTCCCAGCTGTGTCCTCTGCGGTACAGGGCATCGGCTGCCCGTTTGATGGTTTTTTGATCCAATTCCACGCCACGGAACCGGCGCTCTAAAAATCGGTCAATGGCATCGGACATATCAGGGATCCGGCTTAGGGCGTCCTCCCAATACTGCTTGGGAATGCCCTTGTGGTAGAGCTCCTGCTGAATCCGGGCTTTTCCATAGCCCTTCTGCACGCACCGGTCCACCACCTGCCGCGCCATGCCCTCGTCGTCCAGTGCTCCCAGCTCCCGAAGCCAATCCACTGCCTCCTGGGCATTTTCGGGATTCTCGCCCCGCTGGATCAGCCGCTGCTTCAGGGACTTTTCGGAGATACTGGTGGAGGAAACAATCCGGACCGCACGGTTCCGTGCCGACGCCCGCAGGGTTTCCTCCATGAGCCGGGACAAGTCATCCTCCGCCAGCTCCATGCCCCGATACAGCCCCAGATCCGCTACCAGGGAGGTGGGCACCCGCATTTTGCTGCCGTCGTCAAACCACAGCATCACCCGGCTGCCATCAGTCCCCAACGCGGTGAGCTTAATCAGGATCATACGTCCAGATCATCCCCGTCGTCAAAATCATCGGCGGAAACATCCACCGCCTTGGTTGCAGCCGTAGCCTGCGCCGCAGCATTGCCCATGCGCTTCTGCGCCTTCTCTGCCTGCGCCTTCTGTGCTTCCCGACGAATGGCAGCCTCCAGATTCTCCGCCACCTCCGGATTGTCCCGCAGATAGTTCTTGGCATTGTCTCTGCCCTGACCGATGCGCTCGTCGCCAATGGAATACCAGCTGCCGCTTTTCTGCACCAGGTCATAGTTGACGCCCAGATCAATGAGCTCGCCGTTGTGGGAGATGCCCTCGCCGTACATGATGTCGAACTCCGCCTCACGGAACGGCGG
>CAJKNS010000271.1 GCA_905201305.1 uncultured Eubacteriales bacterium | reverse complement strand
GCTATCCAGCCGGTGAGAAAAAGGGCGATGCTATGCGCTTTCGCTGGAAGGTTGGCGATCCATTGCCTGCCGACGAGATGTGCTGCTTTTATGAATACCGGGAGATGCAGGGGAAAAGCTATCTGATTTTGCGGCTGGACGAAAATGGCGTGCCCTGCTGCTCCGAATAAGAATCGGACTTCTGTGCATACTGAAGGAAAATAAGAAATGTGGAGAAATCGGTATGTCAAACGAAAAAGCTGATCTCATCGAACAGCAGCGGGAGCAAACCATAGAATTTGGCAGTGCGGAGCTGAAAAGCCGGGAGGGGAACATCCACTGTCTCACCATCATCGGGCAGATTGAGGGGCATCAGGTGCTGCCGGAAACCACAAAAACCACGAAATATGAGCACGTGATCCCTCAGATTGCCGCCATTGAGGAGAGTCCGGACATTGACGGGCTGCTGATTCTCATCAATACCGTGGGCGGAGATATTGAGGCGGGACTTGCCATTGCAGAGCTGATTGCCGGAATGAAAAAGCCAACGGTGTCGCTGGTGCTGGGCGGCGGGCATTCCATTGGCGTTCCGTTGGCGGTTTGCGCAAAAAAGTCCATGATTGTGCCCACTGCGTCCATGACCATCCATCCGGTTCGGATCAGCGGTACGGTCATCGGCGCGCCGCAGACCTATCACTATTTTGACCGGATTCAGGATCAGATCGTGGAATTTGTCTGCAAGAACTCCAGAGTCGATCGGGAGGAGTTTATGAATCTGATGCTGGCTACCGATGAGCTGGCTACGGATGTGGGCAGCGTGGTCTATGGGGACAAGGCGGTGTCCATTGGACTCATTGACCGGCTGGGGGGACTCAGCGACGCGCTCTCGTGCCTGCATCGGATGATTGAGAAGCAAAACAGGAAGAAAGACTGACGAAAAGGCTCCCGCCCTTGAGGGCAGGAGCCTTTTGCCGAAAAAATGTACTTTCTTTTTCACAAGAAATGCAGTACAATATAACATGAATTATTGCGTTAAAAACCGACAGGGGGAAATCATATGACACGAACCACCGCCAGAGAGATTGCCATGCATCTGATTTATGAGATGGAATACCATGATGAGCTGCCCGAGGAGCTGTTCCAGAAGGTATTTCAGGAGGACTACTATCCGCGGCTGGCTGAGGAAACGGATCTCTATCAGGAAAAGCCCAACGCCAAGCAGCTTGCCTATATTGAGGACTGCGTTCGCGGCGTTTATGTAAAAAAGCAGGAGATCGATCAGATCATCGAAACCTATGCCGTGGGCTGGAAGGTCAGCCGTATCTCCAAGGTGTCGCTGGCTGTGCTGCGGCTGGCAATTTATGAGATCCTCTATGTGGAGGATGCACCCACCGGCGCGGTCATCAATGAGGCTGTGGAGATTGCGCGGCGGTATGAGGAAGAGGATAAGGTGTCGTTTATCAACGGCATCCTCGGCTCCTTTGCCAGGTCCAGAGAATGATTGCACTGGGCATTGACACCAGCAATTATACCACCTCGGTCGCCTGGTTCAACGGACAAACGGGCGAGAATTGCGGGCGGCTTTTATCGGTAAAATCCGGCGAACTGGGGCTCAGGCAGTCCAATGCTTTGTTTCAGCATGTGGTTCGCCTGCCGGAACTGACGCAGCAGCTGAGTTTACCTGCGCCGCCGGAAGCAATCGGCGCCAGCGAGCGCCCCAGACCGGTGGGGGGCTCCTATATGCCGTGCTTTTTGGCGGGCTGCGGTACCGGAAAGAGCATGGCGGCGGTTTTGGGCGTTCCGTACCACGGCTTTTCCCATCAGGAGGGACATTTGGCGGCAGTGCTTTGGAGCGGCGGTCATATGGAACTGATGCAGGAGCGGTTTCTTGCCTGGCATCTGTCCGGCGGCACCACGGAGCTGCTGCTGGTGGAGCCGGGACTGCGCCCCCAAAAAATTGGCGGCACCGAGGATTTGTCTGCCGGTCAGCTCATTGATCGAACCGGTGTGCTGCTGGGTCTGGATTTTCCTGCCGGAAAGGCGCTGGACCATCTGGCGCAGACAGGGGAAGCAAAGCCTTATCCCGTGAAGGTACATGATATGCACTTTTCTCTGTCCGGCATGCAGAATAAGGCTGCGGGTATGGCGGAGAAAAGCAAAGAAAATACGGCAAGATTTGTGCTGGAATGTCTGATTTATGCCATTTCCAAGGCAACGGAGCAGGCTCGGCAGAGGTTTGGACCGTTGCCTGCGGTGTTTACCGGCGGCGTATCCTCCAATTCTCTGCTGCGTCAGGCAATGGAGCCGGAGGGCGGCATATTCGGAAGTCCGGCTTGTTCCACAGATAACGCCATGGGCATTGCGGTGCTCACCTGGCTTTCGGAGAATGGTCATGCAGAATGAACAGCTTGTACTGGAGGTCAGTCAGGTCAACAGCTACATCAAAGAGATGCTGGATACCGACGGACTTCTGGGAAGTCTCTGCATTCGCGGAGAACTCAGCAATTATAAAAAATATCCCTCGGGACACCACTATTTTACGCTGAAGGACGGTCAGTCTCAGCTGAAATGCGTGATGTTTCGTTCCAGCGCCATGCGGCTGCGGTTTCGTCCGGAAAACGGAATGATGGTGCAGGCGGCAGGGCGCATTACCGTCTATCCCAGAGACGGCGTTTATCAGCTCTATTGCGTCGCCATGACCCCGGAGGGAGCCGGAGATTTGGCGGTTGCCTTTGAGCAGCTGAAGAAAAAGCTGGCGGCGGAGGGGCTGTTTGATCCCGCTCATAAAAAACCCGCTGCCTGCCTATCCTCATCGGATTGCCATTATTACCTCGGCAGCCGGTGCGGCGGTCCACGATATGCTGCGGATCATCCGCCACCGTTATCCGCTGGCAGAGGTGAAGCTGCTGCCGGTACGGGTTCAGGGAGAAGAAGCTGCGGGCGAAATTGCGGCGGCGCTGGACTATGCCAATCGCTATCAGGTGGCGGAGTTAATCATCACCGGGCGGGGCGGCGGCTCCATGGAGGACCTTTGGGCG
>CAJKNS010000270.1 GCA_905201305.1 uncultured Eubacteriales bacterium | reverse complement strand
AGAATCTGCCGGAAGGCGCTGTGATCTCCATGCCCCTGAAGGAAGCGCTGGGAAAGAAGAAGGCATTCCTCTATGGCGTTCTGTCCGGCATTGTGGAGCCCATCGGCGCACTGCTGACGGTGGCGCTGGCGGGATTACTGGTGCCCCTGATGCCCTATTTTCTGTCCTTTGCCGCCGGCGCCATGCTCTATGTGGTGGTGGAGGAGCTGATTCCCGAATCCGCCCAGGGCGCCCATTCCAATGTGGGCACCATCGCCTTTGCACTGGGCTTTGCGGTGATGATGATTCTGGACGTAGCGCTGGGCTAAGCCGCCCCCAGGACAGCGCCGCATAATTCGGCAAGGCGATTTGGCAGTGTTGTCCTTGACACCTGCCCGGGACTGTGGTACCTTTTATGTAGATTCCATGTAGATTTTGTGAAGAAGGGCAGGCGGTTCCATGGCAAAACGGCTCACCGCAGCGGTGCTTCTGGCGCTTCTCAGTCTGGGCATTCTGCTGTTTCCCTGGGCAGGCAACTATCAAAGCCCCCTGATGTGGGCGCGGCAGGACCGGGATACCGGTCAGCCCATCGACGTGTTTCTCATTGGCGCCACCGCCGATTTGGGGCAGGACAACACCTACCTCACCTCCACCTATCTTCCGGAGGACCGGGAGTGGCAGGAGAAGCTATTAAACCTCCAGGAGGGCGTCTATGCCCCGGTGGGACGCATTTATGCCCCCTACTATCGCCAAGCCTGCCTCAGCGTTTACTATCTGGAGGACGCCGCCAGAGGTCCCTGGCTTGGGGTTGCCTATTCTGATGTCCGCAAAGCGTTTCTCTGGTATCTTCGGCATGAAAACGGCGGTCGTCCGTTTATTCTGGCTGGCTATTCTCAGGGCGCGGATCTAGGGCTCCGGCTGGTGGAGGAGTTCTTTGACGATGAAGCCCTCCAGACCCGGCTGGTGGCTGCCTATCTCATTGGCTGGCGCATCACCAATGAAGATCTGTCAGAATTCCCCCAGCTCCATATGGCGCAATCTGCCGACGATACCGGCGTGATCGTGTCCTTCAATTCCGAAGCACCGGGTGTCACCGGCAGCATCATTGTGCCGGAGGGCGGCTATACCTACGGCATCAACCCCATCAATTGGCGGGCAGACGGCACGCCCGCAGACAAGTCCGAAAATCCCGGCTCCGTGGATCTCCATATGGACGGCTCCGCAGACAACGAAATCGTCCATCTCACCGGCTGCTATCAAAGTCCCGACCGCGGCACCATGATCGTCCCGGATATCTCCCCCAAGGATTATCCCCCCGGCGAGCCGCTGTTTGTGGAGGGCTGCTATCACAACTTTGAGCTGAACCTCTATTACCGCAGTCTCCAGCAAAACGTTCTGGACCGCACCAATGCCTACCTGATTTCCCACTGACACAAAAATTCCCGGCAGATTCAATCTGCCGGGAATCGTTTTATATTCTGGTTTAATCCAGACGCTGATAGTAGCGGTCCAGCGCTGCCTGCTGAAGTGCCAGGCAGTCCTCCAGACCCATGGAAACGCAGGTGTCAACAAAGTCGTCCAGCTGCGCAATGGGTGCATCGCCAACGATGTACCGCAGGAAGTTCTCCTGGGCATAGGTGGTGATGTCGCCCGCCTTGGAGTTGTATTCCTCCGCCTCGTCGGTGGTCATGGTCAGAGTAGTGGGGCAGCCCCAGCTGTTGTCCTTATCGGTCATCCAGATGTCGGGCGCTGCCAGCTGCTGCTCGGTCATGCCCTGATTCTTGGCGGAAACGTCCGTCAGGCAAACGGTGTTCTGGAGCATATAGCGGAACTGTGCCAGGGTTGCGGTCATGCCCTCGGGATTGTTGACAATCAGGTCGGTATACTGCTTGTTGCCATCCGCATCCAGCTCGTAGGTCACACCCTCCACGCCCCAGTTTGCCAGCGTTGCGCCCTCTTCGGTGTAACGGTAGTCCATCCACTGGATGGCAATCTCAGGCTCCTGGCAGGCGGTGGAGATCACGCAGTTGGAGGTGGTAGACAGGGTGTCAAAGTTGGTCTGACCCAGATGGGTCACGTCGCCCTCGTTCTTCACCGCGTCCTGAATGGCGGCAAGCTCGAAGTTAGGGTCCTGGGCAGACTGGTTGTACTGCTCCATATAGTCCTTCTCCGCCCACCACAGGGAGCTTTCGCCGCTGGTAACCATGCCAATGTCAGCGCCGCCCTGCATGCCGAAGTCTTCGCTCATAAAGTCGTGATAAATCCAGCCCTTCTGATACCAGTCCGCCACCATGGCAACATATTCCTTAAAGCCGTCGGTGAGCACGCCGCTGTACATGGTGCCGTCGATCTGGAACCAGGGCAGGGTTGCCTCAAAGGAGTTGCCGAAGGAAGCCAGGGTATCGAAGCCTGCGGTGAGATAGCCGAAGCCGGGGTCGCCGGACATGGGCAGCTGCACCGTTGCGCCATAGGTGTTGTATGCCTGCTCGATATACTGCTCGTACTCGTCATAGGTGTTGATCTCAGCGGGGTCCATGCCGAACTCCTTTGCCCAGTCCGCGCGGATCATGGGACCCTTGCCGCAGGGCTGACCGTCGTCATAGGCAGCGGCAAAGAACACCACTCTGCCCTCGTCGGTGACTGCATCCCGGCGGTTCTGATCGTTCATGTTGATAATGGCGTTGTAGTTGGGGGCGTATTCCTCGATATAGGGGGTCAGGTCCAGAAATACATCGTCCTCCACGCCCTTGTCATAGCCGCCGTTATAGCCGGAAGCCGCCTCGCAGTAGATGTCGGCATAGTCCTGAGACGCCATCTGGAGGTTGAACTGCTCAGAGAAGTTCATGGGATGGAACAGCTGGAACTCAATGTGAACCCCGGACTTCTCCTCCAGGGTGGAGTAGAACAGGTTGTCGGACATATCCTGGCACCAGTCCTGTACCTGGGGGTTAAAGCGCATAAAGTAGGTAAAGGTCACGGGTTCCTCGGTCAAAGGCATGGGAATGTCAAAGTTCTGGGCAGCTACCTGGACCTCTTCCTGGGTGCTGCTCTCTTCGGCGGAGCCGGGCTCCTGCGCGGATGCCGCTTCCGGCTGCTCCGGTGCAG
>CAJKNS010000269.1 GCA_905201305.1 uncultured Eubacteriales bacterium | reverse complement strand
CAAAAAGTTCAAAAATCCGTTTGATTGAACGCGAAGGGCGGGTCTTACCCCCCTTCACTCTTCCCCCTGCTGCTCAGTCTCTTAGCGTTTTACGTAGTTCTTTGACAGTCTCCTGATTTTCTTTTCTGTTACAGGATGCTGCTTCCCACCTTGGGAGTCGGAGCGCCCAACGCTTTTAGAATAGTTGCGCCCACGTCGCCGAAGGTCCCCCGGATGCCCACAGCACCAGGGGTAATGCCCCGATACCACAGCAGCACCGGAATGTGTTCCCGGGTGTGGTCCGAACCGGTATGTGTGGGATCGCAGCCGTGGTCCGCGGTAATCACCAGCAGCGTATCATCGTCCATGGCTTCCTGGAACAGCGGCAGATAGTCGTCAAATGCCTTAAGTCCTGCGCCGTAAGCCGCCACATTCCGGCGATGTCCCCATTTCATATCGAAGTCCAGAAGGTTGATGAACACCAGTCCCTCCTTCTCCCGGACTGCCTTCAGCGCCTCCGCCATGCCGATGAAGTTATCAGAGGTCTTCACGGTGCTCACAAACTTTGCCTCCGGGAAAATATCCACAGGCTTGCCGATGGAGTGAATCGGAATATTGTTGCCAGTCAGGATCTCCAAATCCGTCTGCTCTGGCGGGCATGCGGCATAGTCATGGCGATTGGCAGTGCGTACATAGTTCCCGGGAGTTCCCACAAAGGGGCGCGCAATCACACGACCTACGCCGAAGCCCATTTTGTCCAGCATATCACGGGTCATCTGGCACCACTGATACAGGGTTTCCAACGGCACCGTCTCCTCATGGGCGGCAATCTGGAATACGCTGTCGGCAGAGGTATAGACAATCGGGAAGCCGGTTTTCTGGTGTTCTTCCCCCAGCCGTGCAATGATCTCTGTGCCGGATGCCACCTCGTTGCCTAGGATGCCCCGACCGATCATTTTCGTAAAGGCGTCAATGATCTCCTGGGGGAACCCATCCGGGAAGGTGTCAAATGCCATTCGGGTGGGAACGCCCATAACCTCCCAGTGCCCCACAATGGAGTCCTTGCCCTTGGACAGCTCCATGCACTTTCCATAAACGCCCTGGGGCGTTACGCCGGTGGAGAATTTCTCCATTCCGGGAATCTGCATCAGTCCCAGCCGCTCCATATTGGGCAGGGTCAGCCCCGGATTGCCTTCCAGCGTATGCTGAATGGTGGCAGTTCCGGCATCTCCGTATTTTTCGGCATCAGGCAGTGCTCCGATTCCCACGGAATCCAGTAAAAAAAGCATCACGCGCTTAAACTGTTTCATGGTTTTCACCTCATTGGTTTGATACCCCTATCCTACCACGAAAACTTTCCCGTTGCAACACCTTGTCACCGGGCAAAAAGTTCGGTATAATAACATCTAACATACCATACGAAAAGGAGTCATGTAATATGATTACCATGAAAGAGCTTCAGGATAAAATCGGCGGCGTATTTTATTTTGCCACCGTGGAAAACGGCGAGCCCCGGGTGCGTCCCTTTGGATTTACCATGGTGTTTGAGGATAAGCTGTATTTCGGCTGCGGCACCCACAAAGCAGCCTACGCCCAGCTTATGAAGGATCCCCATCTGGAGGTCTGCGCCTTCAAGGACGGCAGCTTTGTTCGGATTCGCGGCAAGGCGGTGATGGATGACCGGGACGAGGTGCAAAAAACCATGTATGAAAGCGCACCGTTCCTGGAAAAGACCTATAATGCCCAGACCGGACACTATCATATCTGCTTCTACCTGGAGGATATGTCCGCCATGGAGTTCAAGGGTCCCGAAGCCATCCGTCTGGTGTAATCCGGACACATCCCCGTCACATCCGCCTGATACGCTAATGCCGTCCAAGAAATTGGACGGCATTATTTCACTTTGCATGTGTATTTATATTTACCATATAGATAAAATAATGATACTTTACACATGTAATTTAAAATGGTATTCTGGATTCAGATACCAGAGAAGAAGGAGGAAACCGCAATGACACTCAAATGGATGCTCCATCGGATCACCCACCGAAAGCGCACCTATATCCTGTTGGGACTGCTGCTGATTGGCTTTTCCGTCACCGGCGGCGTGACCAGGTACTACAGCGCAAATCATGAGCTGATGCTACTGAACATGGCATTTGCAACCAACTTTGACACCATGGACGCCTGGCAGAGCTGGCATGAACGCTGGCAATACACCTGGCTGGTCAGCGCCATCTCCATGACCGGTCTGCTGCCCCTTCTGCTAAATATCATCCCCCACCCCAACGATCCGGAATTAACTGTTCCGGTGACCATGGGGCAAAGCCGCAGCAGCACCTTTTTTGCTCAGCTGATTTGCTATGATCTGGCGGTAATTGTCCTCTGGCTGGGGTATCTGGTGATTGGCTGCCTTTTCGGACACATTCCTCTTCGCCCGCTGTTCCCCGCCGGGTACTATTTCCGCACCATCGGCTATGCCTTACTGCTCCAGCTGGGCTATGCAAATCTGGCGCTGGCATTGGTATTGCTGTTCAAAAATCGCATTTTGGGCATCATCGTTGCAATTGCCGCCCTCATGCAGCTGAATATGCTCAAAAATCTCGGTTTCCTTTGGAACATTCTTTCCACCATCAGCTATGCTTCCCGTGACCGGGATACCTTATGGATGTGGGCAGTGGATTCCCAGCCCACGCTGTCCCAACTGCTGACGCTGATTCTATTCCCAGTCGTCACCACGGCGCTCAGCTGTCTGGTGGGGCTGATTCAAGTTCACCGTCGGGACCTTGCCTGAAAGGAGGCGCACCATGAACATACTGACCGTCAATGACATTTCCAAACGCTATGGCAAACAGCAGGCGCTGGATCACGTGTCATTTTCCCTGGAGTCGGGACATATCTATGGTTTTGTAGGCAATAACGGCGCAGGGAAAACTACGCTGTTCCGGATTCTGGCAGGGCTGGTGACCCCCAATTCTGGCAGCATTACGCTGCTGGGCGCATCCACCCCTAAAGAGCTGCGTGCTGCCCGGCGCAAGGTTGGCTTTCTATTGCCCCGAGAGAGCTTTTCTGCGGACTTAACCGCCCTGCAAAATCTTATGGCATTCCAGC
>CAJKNS010000268.1 GCA_905201305.1 uncultured Eubacteriales bacterium | reverse complement strand
TGCAACGGCTTGTGACAAATCTGTTCAAGAGCACAACGCCAAAGGGGTCACAAAGCAACGACCCGTTTTGGGAATGATAAACCGTGAAGCATCTGGCGCCCTTGCGGGGAAGGAGTCGCATGGATGGACAAAACAACGATCAAGCCCGGTACCGTTGTAGGTCGCTGGACCGTTTTGAATGATTATACGAAAAATGCCAAGGGCGAAAAGAAGCGACTCTGCCGCTGTGAATGTGGTACGGAGCGTTATGTGCTGGAGCGCGCATTGAAGTCCGACGGCTCCCTGAGCTGCGGCTGCCTGCGAAAACAGCGGATTTATGAAGCGGTGGCACACGATGTGCTTGGGAAAACCTTCGGAGATCTCACGGTGGTTGGAAAGAGCAAAAGGCGGACAAAGCATGGCACCTATTGGACATGCCTGTGTACCTGCGGTTACACCTGTGAGGCGACAGCTTCTGAGCTGGTGAGCGGCAGCAAGACCAATTGCGGCTGCGTTACGAATATACCCAAGTCAATGCCCATTGAAAGGCGATGGGGGTATCTTCCGGGCGCCGGACAGCTTTGCCGTGACTGCGCAATCCAAATTGCAGTGGAGGAACAGGCGGCGATGAAGCGGGGGTTTGTTTACGGTCTTCCCGTATATGGAGGAAAAGGGGAGCGGCGGTAAATGACAGGCGCAGTTCTGCTCCGTCGGACATGGATTGCGCGCGGTGTATGCAGAAAGCCGTTTTAGTATCATGCAGCAAGGCGGTCTGGATGAAAATTCCGAATCGCCTTTTTCTGATTGCGCTGGGATGATGGTAACATGGAGCACGGATTTGTTGACAGGAAGCTCACTCTGGCTTATTATAATCAAGGCAACACCGCGCAAAAGGAGCGTTCAAACGTGATCGGAATCGGAACTATTATCAATTCTGCCGCCATCATCTGCGGCGGTGTCATTGGGCTGCTGGGCGGGCGATTTATGAAGCCGCGCTATCAGGAGACAATTCAGCGGACCTGCGGCGTCTGTGTGCTGTTTATCGGAATTGCGGGGGCTATGGAAAAGATGCTTCAGATTACCGACAGCGGTCTCAGCTCCGGCTACAGCATTTTGATTACCATATGCCTGGTGTTGGGGGCGCTGGTGGGAGAAATCCTGAACATCGAGCATTGGTTTGAACGCTTTGGGCAGTGGCTCAAGGAGAAGACCCACAGCACCGGCGACGGCAGCTTTGTGGACGGCTTTGTGACGGCTTCTCTCACCGTTTCCATTGGCGCGATGGCAATTGTGGGCGCACTGGAGGACGGCATTGCCGGGGACTGGTCCATTTTGGCGGCAAAAGCGGTGCTGGACTTTGTGATTATTCTGGTGATGACCTGCTCCATGGGGAAGGGCTGCATCTTCTCGGCTATCCCGGTGCTGGTATTCGAAGGGCTGATTACCGTGTTTGCGGTGTTTATCCGCCCGTTTATGACCGAGCTGGCGCTGTGCTACATTTCGCTGGTGGGCTCCATTCTGATTTTCTGCGTGGGCATGAATCTGGTGTGGGACAAGAAAATCCGGGTTGCCAATCTGCTGCCTGCCATTCTGTTTGCGGCAATTGCGGCGTTTTTGCCGATTCCATGAGAGAGGGACTGCATTTATGAAGTGTGGAACAACAAAAATCGAGCTGACGCTGGGTGACATTACCCAGGAGCAGGGTGTAGATGCCATTGTCAATGCGGCAAACGAATCCCTGCTGGGCGGTGGCGGCGTAGACGGCGCGATCCATCGGGCAGCGGGACCGGAGCTGCTGGAGGAATGCCGAACCCTGCATGGGTGCCCCACCGGTCAGGCAAAAATCACCGGAGCCTATGAGCTGCCCTGTGAATTTGTGATTCATACAGTGGGACCGGTGTGGTATGGCGGAACCCGGGGAGAGGCGGCACTGCTGGCATCCTGTTATCAAAACAGTCTGGAGCTGGCGCGGCAGCATGGAATCCGCAGCATTGCGTTTCCGTCTGTGTCCACCGGTGTTTATGGCTATCCGGTAAAACTGGCGGCGCAAACGGCAGTAGCAGCGGTGATGGGGTATTTGCAGACCAATCCGGACGCTTTTGCGCGGATCAAGTGGGTGCTCCATGATGCAAGAACCATGGAAGCCTATCAGATTGCGCTGGAAAATGCACAATAAAACAGACAAAGTGGCGGGATCCGATCATTGGATGCCGCCACTTTTCGCTCATATGCATAAAAAATCCGCAAACCCTTGACAAATCAGGCGGTTTGCGGTAAGATAACTATCTAGTGTGCCGATCTGTAGGTTCAGCGCACAACAATGGATTCTGAAGCTATCTTACCACAAGATGCTCGCTTCATCAAGCAGTAAATTCAAAATGTAACAACTGAGCCGGGCGTATCAAGATAGGCCCGGCGATTTTCCCGGCTTCCGGGTAAGAAAGGTCGTGTGATGTTCCTATGGCAATGGTGAAAGACGTATACTACGGCAAAACCCTCAGAAAGTCTTATCAGAAGCACGATGACATCCTGAACATGCCCAATATGCTGTGCATCCAGAAGGAGTCCTATGAGAATTTTCTCAACGAGGGGCTTCAGGAGGTGTTCCGCGATGTGGGCACCATTACCGACTACACCGGTAATCTGGAGCTGAGCTTCCTGGACTTTACCATGAACGATCCCCCCAAGTATACGGTTGACGAGTGCCGTGAGCGCGATGCCACCTATGCAAAGCCCATCAAGGTCCGCGTGCGTCTCCTGAACAAGGAAACCGGCGAGATCAAGGAGCAGGAAATTTTCATGGGCGATTTCCCGCTGATGACCCAGGGCGGCACCTTTATCATCAACGGCGCAGAGCGCGTTATCGTATCCCAGGTGGTCCGCAGCCCTGGCATGTACTATGGCGACACCGCAGATAAGGCGGACAACCATGTCTACACCGCAACGGTAATTCCCTACCGCGGCGCATGGCTGGAGTATGAGACGGACCTCAGCAAGGTCTTCTATGTCCGCATCGATAAGAACCGTAAGCTCCCCATCACCTGCCTGATCCGCGCTCTGGGCGTGGAAACCGACGGTCAGATCCTGGAGCTGTTCGGCGAGGATCCCTTCCTGAAAGCGACCATTGAGAAGGAT
>CAJKNS010000267.1 GCA_905201305.1 uncultured Eubacteriales bacterium | reverse complement strand
TTTCTCCTCTATCTTTCGTCGTGCAACGAAAGATGGAGCCCCCGGAGGGCGTAGGAATAGCAGCGCGGCTAGTAAACACGTAAAACTCAAAAATCATCACCCCGGAGGGCGCTCGATTAGCAGCGCGGCTGGTAACCCCGTAAAACCTAAAACTAAGAACAAGAAAAGGACCCGCTGTATCCCTACAGCAGGTCCCATTTTTTATTCCGTTCTCAGCGCCTCAACAGGATCCTTTTTAGCGGCGGTCTTCGCCGGAATGAGTCCCGCGATCATCGTCAGCACCACCGAAATAACCACCAGAATAATCCCTCCTGCCACCGGCAGCTTTGCCACATTTTCAATTCCCGCCAGATGGTTGATAATCAGATTGATGGGAATATTCAAGAGCAGCGTCAATCCAATGCCGATCACCCCTGCGCCCAGACCGATAATCAGCGTCTCGGCATTGAACACCCGGCTCACATCCCGCTTGGATGCGCCGATGGACCGCAGAATACCAATCTCCTTGGTGCGCTCCTGCACGGAGATCAGGGTAATCACGCCGATCATAATACTGGACACCACCAGCGAAATGCCCACAAACGCAATGAGCACATAGCTGACGATATTCACAATATCCGTCACGGAGCTCATGAGCAAGCCCACATAATCGGTGTAATGGATCACCAGCTCGTCCTTGCCCTCTTCGGTCATTCTGTCGTTGTAGGCGTCCAGGGCATCGGTCAGGGCTTCCTTATCCTCAAAGCTGGCGGCATACAGGCTGATGGAATTGGGATCGTCCAGGGTGGCTGCCCCCAAGGTCAGCATATTTCCGTCATAGCTGCTGTCGGACACCACAGCTTCCTTCTGTGTGCTCTCGCCATCTGCCAGCGCGTCCAGAGCATCCTGGGTCAGGAGATTGTTTTCCATCAGCATCTCGGCCTGCTGGTCCTCCGGCAGGGCGGAAAGCTGACTCTGATACATCTCCGGAAGAGAAGCCACCGTGTCCGCAATCAGCGCGCTCTGGGCTTCATTGTAGCCGGTATCCGCTGTATCCTCGCTGTCTCCCTGCGCCGCCAGCGCAGCGTCTCCTGCTTCTGTGCCACGGAACGGCAGTCCCGTGAACACATCCACATCGGGATTGTCCTTCTGCGCCTTCACGATTTCGCTGTTTTCCACAGCCCCCACCGCATAGGCGGTGAGGTCGGAGGTATAGCCGATGGTGCCGTATTCATTGCCGTTTTCCGCGGTGTTCCGGACGATGCCCACCACCTTGAGCTTCTGGGCATTTTCATACACATTTTCCATGTAGTCCTCGTCCTCGGACCGGTCCACATAGCCGTTTTCAGTCTTTTCGTAGACATCCGTGGGCAGCACCAGCCGCAGGTCCAGCCCCAGCAGTTCGTCATAGCTGTAGGTGGTTTCCGCCTGGGCAATGTCCGTCTCGTCCAGAGTGCCGCCGTCTGCCAGAGTCTTCTGGGCGTCGGTAATGGCGTCCTTCAGGTTCTCGGTGTCCAAAAGTCCAAGAGCATAGAGGGTGTAGTCGGTGATCTCGTCGTTTTTGTCCACGATCAGCACCACTTCGTTTTTGTCCTTGGGCATGGACCCCGCCAGCAGCTCATAGTCGCTGTCCAGGGTGGTCTGATTGCCGGAAAGCTCCGTGCACACGTCAATGTTGTTCATGCCCATCTGGCTGGCAATATCCCCCATGCCGATCTCATCCAGCACCGAAATGGGGTTCACCCGATGGAGCTTTCCCGCCACGTTCTTTGTATAAATTCCAATCTCCGTGGGATAGCTGTAGCGGATCTCCGAAGCCAGGGCGGCAATCTCGTTGCCGTCCTCCTCCAGCACCTTTTTAAAACCCGCCAGATCGTTGGTGGAGATTTCGGACATCATGGAGTCGATGATGCCGGTCATAATGCTGGCGGAATACACCTGCCCCGGTTCATGGTCCTTGTCCTCGTCCTTCCCCACGTTCATCATGGTGCCCATCATGGAGGACATATCCATGGTAGCCTTCTGGATGGTGATGGGATAGGAGGTCAGGGTGTCCTCCTCCATTTTGTCGATATAGTTCTGCATGCCGCTGGACAGGCTCAGAATCAGCGCAATGCCGATGATGCCGATGGAGCCTGCAAACGCCGTTAAAATCGTCCGTCCCTTTTGGGTCATCAGGTTGTTGAGACTCAGGCTCAGTGCGGTTTTGAAGCTCATGCCGGGCTTTTTTACGGGAGAGGTGTCGATTTTCGCCGTTTCCTCCGCCGCCGGAGTATAGGGCATGGAATCGGACACCACCTCGCCGTCCAGCAGCCGGACGATTCTGGTGGAATACTGCTCCGCCAGCTCGGGATTGTGGGTGACCATAATCACCAGCTTATCCTTGGCGACCTCCTTTAAAATCTCCATGACCTGCACGGAGGTTTCGGAATCCAGGGCTCCCGTGGGCTCATCCGCCAATAAAATGTCGGGGTTGTTCACCAGTGCCCGGGCGATGGCAACCCGCTGCATCTGACCGCCGGACATCTGATTGGGCTTCTTTTTCAGCTGATCCCCCAAGCCCACCTTGTTCAGCGCCTCGATGGCACGCTTTCTCCGCTCGGTTTTGGACACGCCGGACAGGGTCAGCGCCAGCTCCACGTTGGACAGCACGTTCTGATGGGGAATCAGGTTGTAGCTCTGGAACACAAAGCCGATGGAATGGTTCCGATAGGTGTCCCAGTCCCGATCACGGAATTCCTTGGTGGATTTTCCGTTGATGATGAGGTCGCCGGAGGTATAGCGATCCAGACCGCCGATGATGTTCAGCAGCGTGGTCTTTCCGCAGCCGCTCTGCCCCAGAATCGACACAAATTCATTCTCCCGGAACGAAATGTCGATGCCCTTGAGCGCATGGACCGTTTCCTCCCCCGAGAGGTAGTCTTTTTTGATGCTTTTTAATTGTAACAATGGGTTGCCCTCTTTTCTTCACGGCAATACTTTGCCCATAATTGAATATTTGTTCAAATAGCATACCACATTTGGGGCAAATAGCTGTAAACAATTTTTGAACACTAGGGTAACACCGCACAAATGTGTCATCGGGCTTCAGCCGATCTTTTCCGCCGGAAATTCGTTTGTAAAACCTTGAAATACACAAAGTATTCCTGCGGTTTTACACCTTTTTCT
>CAJKNS010000266.1 GCA_905201305.1 uncultured Eubacteriales bacterium | reverse complement strand
GCCAGTAGCAGCAGCGTGTCGGTATCACAGTCCGTATAGATTTCCTTCACATACATAAAATTGCCGGAGGTTTCGCCCTTATTCCAAAGCTGCTTCCGGCTTCTGCTCCAGAACCACGCCGTTTTCGTCTCAAAGGTCTTCCGGACTGCATCTTCATTGGCAAAGCCCAGCATCAGCACCTGGCGGGTGTGGATATCCTGAACAATCACCGGAATCAGCTCCGATTTTTGAAATAGCTTCTTTACGTCAAACATGATTTTCCTCCTACCGCACCGGGATACTCCGCTGTCTGAGATATTCCTTCACCTGTGGCACCGTCAGCGTGCCGTAGTGGAACAAGCTGGCTGCCAGTGCAGCATCACAGCCGGTCTTGTCAAACACCTCGTAGAAGTCCTCCAGCCGCCCGGCGCCGCCGCTGGCAATCACGGGAATGGATACTGCATCCACCACCGCTTTGGTCATTTCAAGGTCAAAACCAGCCTGGGTGCCGTCGGCATCCATGGAGGTCAGGAGAATCTCCCCCGCTCCCAGTGCCTGTCCCTTTTTTGCCCATTCCACCACATCAAGACCGGTGGGAGTACGTCCGCCTGCAATCACAACCTCCCAGGTACCGTCACCCCGGCTTTTTCCGTCGATGGCAAGCACCACGCACTGACTGCCGAACTGCTCTGCCGCCCGGAGAATTAAATCAGGGTCCTTCACCGCCGCAGAGTTCACAGATATCTTATCCGCGCCTGCCCGCAAAATCTCCTGAAAGTCCTCTACCGTCCGGATTCCGCCGCCAACGGTTAAGGGGACAAATACCTTTTTTCCGGTGTTCTCGATCACATGCACCACGGATTTTCTGGCGTCGCTGGTAGCAGTGATGTCCAGAAACACCACCTCATCCGCGCCCTGGTCCGAATAATACTTTGCCAGCTCCACGGGATCTCCGGCATCCCGGATATCCACAAAGTTGACGCCCTTTACCACTCTGCCATCCTTTACGTCCAGGCAGGGAATAATTCTCTTTGCCAGCATTATTTCGCCTCCTGAATCGCCTTGGGCAGATCGATGGTTCCGGCATAATAGGCTTTTCCGATGATGGCGCCATCCATTCCCGCAGCTTTCAGCGCCGTAATATCTCCATTACAGGCAACGCCGCCGCTGGCTGTGATCCTGCACGCTACCGCCTTCCGAAGCTCCCCCAGTCTTGTGAGATTCGGTCCGGACAGCGCGCCGTCGGTGGCAATGTCGGTGTAGATAATGGTCTGAACCCCCAAAGCCTCCATGCGCTTTGCGAACTCCAGATCCCTTAGACCGCTGTTCTCGGTCCATCCGGCAGTTTTCACAATTCCGTCCATGGCATCAATGCCCACGGCGATTTTATCGCCATAAACCGTGACCGCTTCTTTCACAAGCTCCGGATTGGACACCGCCGCAGAGCCAATGACGCATCGGCTGACGCCTAAGGCGAATACCGCCGCCAAGTCCTCCATGGAACGAATTCCGCCGCCCAGTTCTACCTTCATACCGGACCGGTGACAGACATCGCGGACAATATCGCCGTTTTTCCGCACACCGTCCTTAGCGCCGTCCAGGTCCACCATATGAATCCACTCTGCCCCGGCTGCACGAAATGACAGCGCCGTTTCCACCGGGTTCTCAGCCACCTGATGCACCGTGGCAAAATCCCCTTTCAGCAGCCGGACGCATGTTCCGTCCTTCAAATCAATGGCAGGATAAATAATCATTTTGTCAGCTCCCCAAAGTTTTTCAGAATGGTCATGCCCACCGGTCCGCTTTTTTCCGGATGGAACTGGCAGCCAAATACATTGCCCCGGGCAACCATTGCAGTTACTGTAGTACCGTAATCCGTAGTCATCGCCAGGTCCTCGGGATGCTTCACTCTGGCACAGAAGCTATGGACGAAATACACATAGTCCCCGTCAGACAGCCCCGCAGTCAGCGGATTGGCATTTACAATATTCAGGCTATTCCAGCCGATATGGGGCAGCTTCCATTCCGTTTCAATTTTTTCCACAGTGCCGGGAATCAAGCCCAGTCCCTGCGCTCCGCCCATTTCGGTGCTGGAATCCAGTAGCATCTGCATGCCAAGGCAAATGCCCAGCAGCGGCTTTTTCTCCGCCTGACGTAAAATTGCTTGATCCATGCCGTGTTTCCGCAGCGCCGCCATGCACATGGGAAATGCGCCGACTCCCGGAAGGATCATACCGTCTGCCCGCTCCAATTCTTCCGGGCAGGAGACGATGGCGTTGGCATAGCCCAGATGGTCCAGCGCCTTAGTGACGCTTTTAAGGTTGCCTGCTCCGTAATCAATGACCGCTATCATGCCAGTGCTCCTTTTGTAGACGTCACCTGATCGGACACCACCCGGACCGCCTCTTTCAGGCACAGTCCCAGCGCCTTATACAGTCCCTCGGTGATATGATGGGCATTTTCGCCGTATTCGCAGCGCAAATGCAGGGTAATCCCGCTGTTCATGGCAAACGCACGCATGAACTCCCTGGTGAGACAGCTGTCATAATCCCCAATCATGGGCTGAGGCATGGGGGCATCCATCACAAGATAGGGACGCCCGGACACATCCACGGCACAGAACTCCAGGCTCTCGTCCATAGGCACGTAGCTGGAAGCAAAGCGAACAATGCCCAGCTTATCCCCCAGCGCTTCCTTCAGCGCCATACCAAGCACAATGCCCACATCCTCTACCGAGTGGTGCCCGTCTACATACAAATCCCCCTTGCAGGAGACGGTTGCTCCAAAGCCCGCATAAAACAGCAGCGCATGGAGCATATGGTCAAAAAAGCCGATGCCGGTATCAATCGCCAGCTCGCCCCCGGACAAATCCAGAGACACGGAAACCTGTGTTTCCTTGGTATTCCGGCTGATTTCTGCCTTTCTCATATCAGAACCTCACTTTAATGGAATTGGCATGTGCCGTCAGATGCTCGCTTTCCGCCATGGCGATGATTTCATCCTTCACATCCGCCAGCGCGTCCCGGCTGAAGTCAATAATGCTCATTTTCTTCAAAAAGCTGTTTTGTAAATGTTAAAGTATACTGGTCCAATGATCTGTACCATCTCTGCATACTTTCCACAATGTTGTTTAAGCGCTGCATTTTTGACTTCTGTTTTTTTCTTAACT
>CAJKNS010000265.1 GCA_905201305.1 uncultured Eubacteriales bacterium | reverse complement strand
AAATAACGAATTTCCGGCGAAAAAGATCGGCTGCAGCCTGACGACACATTTGTGCGGTGTTGCCGTAAGAAAACTTACCCAGAAAGCAGGTACATCTTCATGAGAATCTGTATCAAGGTTGGAACCTCCACGCTGGCCCATCCCTCCGGGCATCTGAACATCCGTCAGGTGGAAAGTCTCTGCAAGGTCATCAGCGATCTCAAAAACGCCGGCAATCAGATTGTGCTGGTTTCCTCCGGTGCCATCGGTATGGGCGTTGGAAAGTTGGGGCTCAAGCATCGTCCCGGAGATATGCCCACCAAGCAGGCGGCTGCCGCAGTGGGGCAATGCGAGCTGATGTACATCTATGACAAGGCATTTGGCGCCTATAATCATACGGTTGCCCAGATTCTGCTCACCGGCGCTGACTTTGACCACCCGGAGCGCCTGGACAACTTCCGCAACACCCTGTTCCGGCTGCTGGAGTTGGACGCGCTGCCGATTATCAATGAAAACGACACCATCGTCACTGATGAGATCAGCATTGGCGACAACGATACGCTGGCTGCCTTGGTAGCAGTCAATGTCGGTGCGGAGCTGCTGGTGCTCATGAGTGATATTGACGGGCTCTATACCGCCGACCCCCATAAGCATCCTGATGCCACGCTCATCCATGAGGTCAGAGAATTGACCCCTGAAATTCTGGCGCTGGGAGACGGAAAGGGCTCTGAGCTTGCCACCGGCGGCATGTCCACCAAGCTCTCCGCCGCCAAAATCGCCACCAGTCAGGGCTGTGACATGATCATTGCCAACGGTAAGAACCCCCAGGCACTCTATGACATTCTGGACGGCATTCCCACCGGCACCCGTTTTCTCAGGAAAGGAGCAAAAGCATGACCACCAAGGACCTGTTAATTGCCGCAAAGGCTGCGGTACCCGCCCTGTCCCGCGCCACCTCCCAGCAGAAAAATCACGCGCTGAATGCCATGGCGCAGGCATTGGAGGACCACAAGGACGAAATTTTTGCCGCCAATGCCCAGGATCTTTCCGCTGCCCAGGGGCATATTTCCACGGTGATGCTGGATCGGCTTGCCCTCAGTGAAGAGCGAATCTCCGACATGGCAGCAGGCATTCGTCAGGTGGCGGAGCTTCCGGACCCCGTTGGCAAGGTTCTTCGGCAGATTGACCGTCCCAACCGTCTGGTGATTGAAAAAACCGCTGTTCCCATGGGCGTTGTCGCCATCATCTACGAAAGCCGTCCCAACGTCCCCTCCGACGCTGCGGCACTGGCGCTCAAAAGCGGCAATGTCTGCGTCCTCCGCGGCGGAAAGGAAGCATATCGCTCCGCCGCCGCCATTGTCCGTGCCATGAAAGCCGGTTTGGTTGCTGCCGGATTGCCGGAAACCGCCGTGAATTTGGTGGAAGACACCACCCGTCAGAGCGCCACGGAGCTCATGGAAGCGGTGGGCTATGTGGACCTGCTGATACCCAGAGGCGGAGCAGGACTGATTCGTGCCGTCACCGAAAATGCCAAGGTTCCCTGCATTCAGACCGGCACCGGCATCTGCCACATCTACGTAGATAAGGCTGCCGACCTTTCCATGGCAGTAAACATCATTGAAAACGCAAAAACCAGCCGTCCCTCCGTCTGCAACGCCGAGGAGGTCTGTTTGGTTCACCGGGATATTGCCGCCGAATTTCTCCCCATGCTTCAGGAGCGGCTTCAGACCAAGCGAATTGCCGCCGGTCAGACGCCCGTTACGCTGCTTGCCGATCCCGGCGCCAATGCAATCTTAAAGGCAGTGCCTGCCGGTGAAAAGGACTTTGACACGGAATTTCTGGACTATACCCTGGCAGTTGGTCTGGTGGACAGCGTGGAAGAAGCCATCGAGCACATTGCCCAGCATTCCACCGGGCATTCCGAAGCGATTATCACCGGCGACGATCAGGCAGCCCAGCTGTTTTGCCAATGTGTGGACAGTGCCGCCGTCTATGTCAACGCCTCCACCCGGTTTACCGACGGCGGAGAATTTGGCTTGGGCTGCGAAATGGGCATTTCCACCCAAAAGCTCCACGCCCGCGGTCCCATGGGGCTGGAGGAGCTTTGCACCTATAAATACATCATCCACGGCTCCGGTCAAATTCGCTGAGCCGTCAGAACACATAGAAACGCAGGAATCCGGAATAGTCCAGATTCCTGCGTTTTTGCTATTTTACCCCTGCGGAGGCGGTCCAGGGGGCATTTCCATTTTCTCTTCGCCAAACTGCCAGTCATACCAGCGCTTGAGAATCAGATATGCCATCCGTGTGCCCACAAACAGGAATGCCTCCTGCCGCTGCTCCATGGTCATTGGGTCCGTTTCACTGTATGCCCACTGGAGATTCCGCGCAGTGATGCTGAGAATTGGCTCCATGCCCTTCCAAAAGTCCAGAATATCCTTGTATTCCGGGTTTCCGGCAAACATATAGTCATAAAAGCCCGTCAGCACATGCTTGGGGATCACCTGGGTGAGCAGCGGAATCAGCTTTTCGCCCCGCTCCGGCTGAGAAAGTGGCTGCTTTTCATCAAAGCACCGGTCCAGCACCGGCTGTACCTTGCTGGAAAGCGCCTCTACACTGGACGCCATAAAATCCTCATAGGGCTTGGGCGCACCGTTTTCCCACAGCCACCGGGTAAAATTGCCCAGCATCATATGGGGATACATGGTGAAAATGCCCTGGCAGTATGCCTTTTTCTCTGCCACCGTGGGATATTTTTCGCCGGAAATGTAGCCGCGAATATCAGGTCCGGTCATTAAAATATGCCCCCACATGTCCTGGGCAATATAATCACGAACACTTTTCATTGGGCACCTCCTAAAATGGGGGATAGGGAATACCACCGACACATTTGTGTGGTATTGCCCCTAATTTAGTAGCTCCAGGTTTTGTCCAGAGACTCAAAGGGCTCCGGCAGCTTGGGGGTCTCCGTGGGAATTCGGGTGGGCTTATAGTCGGTATATCGACCGGGCTCGTCCTTTTCAACGCTCACGCCGCCGCCCATGGCCGGGGATTTGCCCCGCTTGCCGTCGGGATCGTCGGGATCGAACTCCTCTTCCTCGGGAGGGGGACCCATGGGAGGCCGGGGCTCGGTCCAGGAGTTGGGCTCGCCGGTGGACATGTCCATGCAGATGAGAAGCCGCAGGA